>NZ_JARPVX010000025.1:0-47720 GCF_033947565.1 Lichenihabitans sp. Uapishka_5 | reverse complement strand
CGCCCACGGCGGCCCTGGCGCTGACGACGTGGAGCGCCATCGCGCCGATCGCCCGGCCGGACCCTTCGGTGTTCTCGGCCGCCACGATCGAGCGCGGCCGGCTGCTGGCCGCCGTGGGCGATTGCGCGGTCTGCCACGTCGGCCCGGACGCTCTTGGCCTCGCGGGCGGTCGCGGCCTGCACACGCCCTTCGGCACGGTGGTGGCCACCAACATCACGCCGGACGTCGCGACCGGCATCGGCACCTGGTCGTATCCGGCCTTCGAGCGCGCCATGCGGCAGGGGGGGAGCCGCGACGGCCACAACCTTTACCCCGCCCACCCCTATACGAGCTTCACCAAGGCCACCGACGCCGACCTGCAGGCGCTCTATGCCTTCGTGATGGCGGAACCCGCCGTGACGCACGTGCCGCCGCCGACGGCGCTCGCGGCGCCCTTCGACAACCGCGTGCTGATGCGGCTGTGGAACGGGCTGTTCCTCCGGCAGGGCACGCTGACGCCCGATCCCGCCCGCAGCCAGGCCTGGAACCGCGGACGCTATCTGGTGGAAGGGCTGGGCCATTGTTCCGCCTGCCATTCGCCCCGCAACGCACTCGGGGCCGAGAAGGGCGGCGCCGCGCATCTCGCGGGCGGCACGGTGGACGGCTGGGACGCCCCCGCCCTGATGGCTTTGTCGACAGCGCCGGTGCCCTGGACCGCCGAAGCGCTCTACACCTATCTGTCGACCGGCCATGACGCTCACCATGGCGTCGCGGCCGGGCCGATGGCGGCCGTCGTAACCGAACTGGCGGCGCTGCCCGATGCCGACCGGCGCGCCATGGCCGACTATGTCGCCTCGCTCGGCACGCCGAACCTCGCATCCGAGGCCGCGACGGCGCGCGCCGAAGCGCTGCTCAGCCGTGCCGCGGTCGAGCCGCTCGACGCGTCCGCGCTCGGGCAACGCCTCTACAACGGCGCCTGCGCCCAATGCCACGAACCCACAGGGCCGACGCTGTTCGGCGTGCGGCCCGCCCTGGCGCTCAACACGGGCGTGCATGCCGACCGTCCCGACAACCTCACCCGGGTGATCCTCGAAGGCATCACCGAGCCTGCCCATAGCGCGCTCGGCGCCATGCCGGGCTTTGCCACGACCTATTCGGACGCCCAGGTGTCGGCGCTGCTGCGCTATATCCGGGCCCGCTTCGCACCCGAGGCGGCGCCCTGGGCGAGGGTTGAGGCAAGCGTCGCCCGGGTGCGGGCGACGCTCGTGCCGAGCGGGATGGTCGGCGCCGCGCCGCCCGTGCCGCCGCCCTGACGGCCAGACCGCCCGATCCACCTGCCGCGCCCCGACCCCAACCGACATCAGGATAAACACCATGGCCCATGACGCCGCCGCCCCCGCCGCTTCCGGCCTCGTGCTGATCCGCAACATCGGGTTGCTGCTCAGCGGCGACATCACCAAGCCGGTACTCGATGCCGACGCCATTCTGGTGCGGGACGGCCGCATCGCGGCGATCGGCCGGCTGAAGGACCTCGACGCCGAGGGCGCCCGCACCATCATCGATGCGCATGGTTGCGCCGTGGTGCCGGGCCTTATCGACAGTCACGTCCATCCGGTGGCGGGTGACTGGACGCCGCGTCAGAGCCAGATGAACTGGATCGATTCGACGCTGCATGGCGGCGTCACCACCATGATCTCGGCCGGCGAGGTGCATACGCCCGGCCGGCCGCGCGATGTCGTGGGCCTGAAGGCCATGGCGATCAGCGCCCAGCGCATGTTCACGGCCTTCCGGCCCGGCGGCATGAAGATCCATGCCGGTGCCCCGGTGATCGAGCCCGAGATGGTGGAGCAGGATTTCAAGGATCTTGCCGACGCCGGCGTCACCCTGCTGGGCGAGGTGGGGCTCGGCGGCGTCAAGGACGGGCCGACCGCGCGCCGTATGGTGGGTTGGGCCCGGCAATACGGAATCCAATCGACCATCCACACCGGCGGCCCTTCGATCCCCGGCTCCGGCCTTATCGATGCCGCCGTGGTGCTCGAAGCCGATACGGACGTGGTGGGCCACATCAACGGCGGCCACACGGCGCTGCCGGATCGCGAGATCCGCTGCATCTGCGAGGGCTGCAAGCGCGGCCTCGAGATCGTCCACAACGGCAACGAGCGCGCCGCGCTCTACACCTTGCGGACCGCGCGCGAGATGGGGCAGCTCGAGCGCGTCATTCTCGGCACCGACGGCCCGGCGGGCTCGGGCGTGCAGCCGCTCGGCATCCTGCGCATGATCTCGATGTTGTCGTCGCTCGGCGACGTGCCGGCCGAGGAGGCCTTCTGCTTCGGCACCGGCAATACGGCCCGCATGCGGGCGCTCGACTGCGGCCTGATCGAGGTGGGGCGCGCGGCCGACCTCACCTTCCTCGACCGTCCGCAGCATGGCGCCGGCAAGACGCTGCTCGAGGCCGTGCAGCTGGGCGATCTGCCCGGCATCGGCATGGTGATGATCGACGGCATCGTGCGCACCGGCCGCAGCCGCAACACGCCGCCCGCCGTCGTGGTGCCGGAGGTGGTGGCCGGCTGATCGCCTTCAGCAGAGCTTGCGCAACAGCGCCAGCAAGCGCGTGCGCTCGGCGGCGTCGAGCGGCGCCAGCGTTTCGGCCGTGATGGCGGAGGCATGCGGCGACAGCCGGGCCACGGTCTCGAGCCCGATCGGCGTCAGCTCCACCACATAGCGGCGACGGTCGTCCGGGTCGGGGCTGGTGCGGGTCAGCACGCGGGCCGAAAGCCGGTCCACCACGCCTTTGATGGTCGCCGCATCGGTGACGATCAGGCGGCCGAGCTGATTCTGGCTGAGCGGGCCGCATTCGGCGAGCTTTGCCAAGGCAGCCCATTGGGGAGCCGTGAGAGCCTGGTCCATGCCGCTCGCGAAGATGGCGGCATGCCGCTGCACCACCTGCCGCAGGATGAAGCCGATCTGTTCGTCGAGCCGATAGGGCTGCGGTTCGGTCTCGTTATCGTGCGACGGTTCGACGGCTGCCGCCATCGCTGTCTCGGGTCGGCGCGGCTTGGCCATCACGGTTCCCCGGCGCTCAGGCGGCGCGATGCAGCGCGACCGTGATGGCCGCGCCGGCCCGGTCGAGGTCGATCGCCACGCCACCGTCCCGCTCGGTCCAGTCGGCGTGCTGGCCATCGATCCGCAGCGCCACGACGCGGGATCCCGCGACGCCGGGCAACCGCAGGCTGCCGCCCGTATGGCCCGGGGCCAGCCGGAACGCCACGAGCGCCGGTTCGAGGCGCAGGTGGGTGAAGCGTCCCTGCACATCGGTCCACAACAGTTGATCGCCGCCGCGTTCCAGCGTCAACACGCCATCGGTCACATCCACGCAGATCATGCCGGCCGGGCTGGTGACGGGGCCGAGCCGCACGGCCTCTCCCGTATTGGCCACACTCCAGCCGTCCCAGGGATCGACGTCGATGATCTCCCCCACCGCCATCGCGGGCAGCAAGGCCGCCCAGGTGTAGAACGGATCGGTGTCGGAACTGTCGAGCGGCTCCCCGGTGGTGGCATTGTAGTTCTCGGCTGCGATCCGGCGCTCGCGCCAAGATCGCATGAAGAGATGCTGGCCCATTGCCGCGAGGCTGCCGGCCTCGAGATGGAACCCCGCGCGGCGAAGGCCCTGCCAGACCAGGTAATTGACGTTGGGCCAGATGCGACCCCGCCAATAGGTGTTGTCCGCGAAGGCAGGATCGTCGCGGGTCGCGTTGGGCAATCCGAAGGGCCCGCCGAAGGTGGCGGGATCGGCGAGGTGCGGCAGGAGCCGGCGCGCCTGCGCGGGCGTCGCGGCGCCGCAAAGCAGCGGGTAGAAACTCGTCGGCGATAGCGACCGGACGAAGCCGCCGTCGCGTTGCCGGTTGGCGAAGAGGCCGCGCGCCTCGTCCCACAGGCGCGCCGAGATCGCGTCGCGCATGCGCGTCGCGGCGGCCGCGAACTCGGCCGCGTCTTGCCCGCGCCCCAGGGCTGCCGCCATGGCGGCCAGCATCTCGCAATCGAGGCACACCACGCAGTTCAGCCCGAGGTCGATCGTCGACAGCATGCGCGTGGCCGGATCGTAGTGGGCTTCGTCATGGGTGGCAGAATTGTCCATCCCGGTCTCGTTGCGGGCCCCGAAGGCCGTGCCGGCATAAAGCGCTTCGCCGATTGCCGATGTACCGGGAGACACGAGGCCGCTTCCGTCCGGGTCGCGGGTGGCACGCCACCAGCGGTTGTTGCGGGCCAGCGTGTCGTAATGGGTGTCGAGCAGCGAGCGCTCGCCGGTGCGGCCATACAGCAGCATGGTTACGAAGGACCCGAGCGGCGGCTGGCTGCGATCCACCCAGGCGTCGGGCGTCGCCACCAGGGCCGCCACATTGCCTTCGGGCGTCGCGCCCGCATGCGCCATGGCAAGGTTCTCGCGCGCCAGTTCGAGGTCGAACAGGCCGCCGAGCAGCGCCGCATAACATTGGTCGTTATACCAGACCGCGACGTCGCCGAGGTTCCAGATGCGGCTCATCGTCGTGTAGGGCCGGCCGTCGTCAGCGTCCCAAAGCGTGTTCCAGGCCAGAACGTCACGCACGGCATCGAGAGCGCCGGCGGCCAATCCCATATGGGTCGGCAAGGCGGGCTCGCGTTCGGGTGTCGCCAGCGCCGCGCGGGCGCGTTCGGCTGCCAGCGCGGCGGTGTCGGCCACGGCGGCCGCATAGGTGCCGCCCCGGGTGATTTCCAGGTTGAAGCGCAGTGCCAGGGTCGGGGCGGCGGTGCTGCGGCTTGCGGTGTGGAAATAGCCGTGTGCCTCGAAATCGGCCCGCAAGGCTGCGAGGTCGGCATGGCCGGTGACCTGGAGCGGTGCTGCGCCGCTCGCCACCGCGATGAAGCGCCTGCCCACCTGGATGGTGGCGATGCCGTTGTCGAAGGCAACCGTCTCGCCGCCGTCGCACGAGACCGCGAGCGCGATCCAGAAACGTTGGCCCCATTCGCCCGCCTCGTGCCCCTGCCAGCGACCGCGGATCACGAAGGGATCGTCCTTGCGGACCGCCCAGGCGACGCGAGTGCCGCCATGCTCCACGTCGAGCTCGATCACGCTGCCGTCGATGGCATGGCGACCGAGCCGCACGGCGTCCTCGCGGGGCAGGATGGTGGCGGTGCGTTTCAGCTTGGTGGAATAGAAAACGGGCGTAATCCGCAGGCCGAGCGGCAGAAACACAGATTCGGCCGGGCGCGACCCCCAGCTGTTCCAGGCGCGTGCCAGCGGCACCGCAGGATAGCGACCCATCAGCGGCGGTCGCGATGGCTGGCCGGCTGCGGCGTTCGCAGACCGGCGCAAAGGCACGGCTCGTCGAGCCGCATGCGGGCGATCGCCCGCAAGGCAATGCGGGAGGCAATCGGATTCAGCCCCGTCAACATGTCGTCATCGATAATTTTCCGATCGGCCGGCGCGAAATAATCGTCGTAGGCCACGGTGATGAAGCTGCAATTGACGAAGCAGGCGCCGATCTCGCGGCTCAACGTCGCTTCGGGCACCAAGCTGTGATTGGTGATGTCGGCGCCGAGCATCCGATGGGCCTGGGCTTCGGCCGGCGAGGTGAGGCGCGGCCCCCAGGCGTGACCGGCCACGAGCCCGGCCGAGCGGCCGTAAACTCGCTGACCGGCCGGCCAAAGCTCGCGCGCGGTGTCCTCGAGCGTGGCCGCGCAGGCGGGGCACACCAGCTGCTTGCCACTGCAATCATAGGCGACGCGGCCGGGCAGCAGCGAGAACTGCGTCTGGGTGAGCTCCAGGATGTCGTTGACGATGGTGAAGTCGCCCTTCAGCACGGCCCGGTTGAGCGCCCCGGCGGTCGAGCAGCACAACACCTTGCGGACGCCAGCCTGTTGCAGCACGGAGAACACCCGGCGCTGGGCGCCATGGTCGATGTGATCGACCGACCAACCGTGCGACCACACGACCAGCACGGCGCGCGGCTTGCCGTCGGGGGTCAGCGCGCCGTCGATCTCGATGAGCTTCCAATCTCCGGTCTCGCCCCAGGGCGTGTCGAAGGTGAGGTCGCGCGCCGTCACGGTGACGCCGGGCTCGTCGAGGTCTTCCGGCATGCGCAGGCCCCAATTGGCGCTGCCGCACACGATGGCGAAGTCGGCCGCGGGGATGGTGTCGGGCATGGGCTGGCCTGTGGCGAGGGGCGTCGGACTTCCCCCGGATCCGGGAGCGTAGCGGGTTCGGCACAGCATACTGCCGGGCGGAGTCCCCCTTTCATCGAGGAAGGGGGGACTCCTGCAACCTGACGGCATCAGAACCGCGATGCGTCCGTCAGGCGCGATGGATCAGGACGAAATGGCCTGGATGTACATGGCTTCCGCCTCGTCGGCATGTTTGGCGTACCAGGCGTCGCTGAGCTTCACCTGCTTTTCCGTATGGGCGGCCGCGTTGAAGGGCTGGTCCTCGGCCGGGATCAGGGCATTGGCGGCGGGGTTGCTTGGGCTCATGCCGACCACCGAGAACACGGTCGCCTGGCCCTTCGGGTCGAGCGCCAGATTGATGAACTCCATCGCGGCCTTGCGACCTGCCGGGTTGCCCTTCGGGGCGCTCCAGGCGGACGCCACCAGGATGGCGCCGTCCCAACCCCAGGAGATCGTCTTCAGGTTGCGACGCACGATGGCGGCGCGGTTGCTCCACATCAGGCTCGCCATCACCTCGCCCTGGCGCAGCAGATCCTCGCTCTGGGCACCGGTCTTCCAGAACACGGCGTTGGGCTTGATCTCCTTGATCTTGCGGATCGCGCGGTCGAGATCGAGCGGGTAGAGCTGATCGGGCGGCACGCCATCGGCCAACAGCGCCGCCTCCCACACGCCCTGCGAATAGCCCGGCAGACCGCGCTTGCCGGGAAAATCCTTGGTGTTCCAGAAGTCGGCCCAGGTCTTCGGTATCTTGTCCTTGGCGCGCTTTTCGTTGACGGCGAAGATGTAGGAGAAGAGGTAGCTCGCGATGCCCCATTGGGTGGTGAAGCCGTCCGGCACCTTGGATTTATCGACGATCGTGTAGTCGATGTCCTCCAGCAGGCCCGCCTGGCCGAGCTGCGTGCCGTCACCGAGCGGCAGGTCCATGATGTCGACGGTGACGTGCTTGGCCTCCACCATGGCCTTGACCTTGCCGGCCATCGAGCCGCTGCCGTCCACCACCAGGGTGCGGCCCGTCACGGCCTTGGTGGGCTCGGCGAAGCCAGCCAGCACGGCCTTTTCGGCCGCGCCGCCCCAGTTCTGTACCACCAGTTCGCCATCTTCCGCGAAGGCCCGGCCCGCCGGCAGGCTGCCGGCCAAGAGCGTGCCACTGAGGAGCCGCAGCACGTCGCGCCGCTCCATCGCCAGCCTGTTGCGCCAGCCTGCCGGATGCTCGGTGTCCACCATGTCGATCCCCTTGTTCCGACATCGGCCGCCCATGCGTCGCGATGCCGTCTCGCTTGCCGGGGCCGCCGGCCCGGTTTGCCGTTCAGGCCCGGTCGTCCGTGACGATCACGGCCGCATCGGGCGCCCAGCTCAGCCACACGCGTTGGTCTGGCTCGGGGTTGAAGGGAGCGCGCCAGGACGGCAGCGAGACCGACATCGGTCCGGCCGGCGTATCGACGCGGCAATGGATGGCGGTGCCGCGATAGCTCGACCCCGTCACGATGCCGGGCAGGCGGTTCGGCATGCCGCAGGGTTCGCCCGACGCGATGGCGATCTTCGAGGGCCGTAGCGCCATCAGGGCCGGCCCGGCCTGCGACGGTTGACCCGCCTGCACCAGGCCGGTCGCGCCGGCGTGCCAGCGCAGCAGCCCCGGTTCCGCCGCCGGCGTGAGGTCGCCGGCCAGGAAGTTGCTTTCGCCCAGGAAGTCGGCCACGAAATGGCTGGCGGGGTTTTCGAACAGGTCGTCGGGCTCGCCTTCCTGGGCGATGCGGCCGCCCCGCACGATGGCGATGCGGTCCGACATCGACAGGGCCTCGTCCTGGTCGTGGGTGACGCAGACGAAGGTCTTGCCGATGCGGCGCTGCACCTCGCGGAGCTCGGCCTGCAGGCCTTCGCGCAGCTTCTTGTCGAGCGCGCTCAAGGGCTCGTCGAGCAGCAGCACGGCGGGCTCGAACACCAGCGCGCGGGCGAGCGCGACGCGTTGCTGCTGGCCGCCGGACAATTGCTTGGGGAAGCGATCTTCGAAGCCGCCGAGGTGGACCGTGTCGAGTGCCGCGCGGGCACGCGCGTCACGCTCGGCCCGACCGAGGCCCCGGACCCGTAGCGAGAAGGCGACGTTCTCGCCCACCGTCATGTTGGGGAACAAGGCGTAGCCCTGGAACACCATGCCGAAATTGCGCTTTTCGGCCGGCACCGGCGTCAGGTCGCGGCCGCCAAGCCGGACGCTTCCACCATCGGGAGTCACGAAGCCGGCGATCATCATCAACAGCGTGGTCTTGCCCGAGCCCGAAGGGCCGAGCAGGCTGAAGAAGCTGCCGCCCGGGATTGTCAGCGACACGCGGTCCACCACCCAGGTCTTGCCGTAGGCCTTGCTGACCCCGTCGAGCAGGAGGGCTTCGGGCTGACGCTCGCTCACTCAGGCCTCCTTGGGGGCGGTGCGGCTGCCGCGCAGCACGGGGATCAGGGCCAGCAGCGTCACCGCGATCAGCAGCGTGGCCACCGCGGCGATGGTGGGGTCGAGGTTCTCGCGGATGCCGGACCAGATCTGCCGGGGCAGGGTGTGGACCCGCCGTCCGGCGATAAACAACACCACCACCAGCTCGTCCCAGGACACAACGAAGGCGAAGATGGCACCCGACAGGATGCCGGCCTTCAGGTTCGGCAGCGTCACGAGGCGCAGCACCTGCCACCCGGAAGCGCCCAGGTTGCGGGCCGCCTGCTCCAACCGCGGATCGAAATTGGTCAGCGCGGCGCCGACGGTCAGCACCGGATAGGGCAGGGCAAGGGCCGCATGGGCCAGGATGACGCCGGTGAAACTGTCGAGCAGGCCGACCTTGGCATAAACCCGGAATAGCCCCAGCGCATAAACGACGGTCGGCACGATCATCGGCACCAGGATCAGCGCCCGCACGAGCGCGCTCCAACGGTTGCGCGCCCGCCAGCACCCGATGGCGCAGAGCGTGCCGGCACTGACCGCAATCGCGGTGGCGGCCAGACCGATGCCGAGGCTTTGACCGAGCGCGACCATCCATTCGGGGCTGGCGAACAGGGTGTGCCACCAACGCAGCGACAGCCCCTGCTCGGGCATCGCCAGATAATCGGTGTCGGTCAGGGACACCGGCACCACCAGGATGCAGGGCAGCAGCAGAAATAACAAGACGACCCAGGCCAGCACCGGCAGCACGCGACGTTTGGGGGCGACGACCACGCTCAAGTGCTCCCGAAGGCGCGTCGGATGTCGACGAGGCGCGACACGGCGAACAACAACATGAGCACGATGGCAACCAGCACGGTGGCGAGCGCGGTGCCGAGGCCCCAGTTGACCGTGGTGGTGATCAGCAGCCCGATATATTCGGCCAGCATCAACGTCTTGCCGCCGCCGAGCAGCGCCGGGACGATGAAGTAGCCGATGCCGCCGATGAAGATCAGCACGCTTGCGGCCGCGATACCGGGCAGGCTGAGCGGCAGGAACACGGTGCGAAAAGCGAAGACGGGCCCGGCCCCGAGGCCGCGCGCCGCGGTGATCAGGCGCTGGTCGATGCCCTCCATCTGCCCATAAAGCGTCATGGCCGCGATCGGCACCATGTAGTGGACCGTGCCGATCAGCACGCCGGTCTCGGAATACAGCATGTCGAGCGGGTCATCGATGAGGTGAAGGGTGATCAGCCCGTTGTTGACGATGCCTTCGGTGCGCAGCAGCAGGATCCAGGCGAAGGTGCGCACCAGGATGGAAATCCAGAACGGCACCATCACGCAGGCGAACATCACCACGCGTCGCCTGGGGCTGCCGGTCACCATCGCATAGGCCACGAGGTAGCCGAGGCCCACCGCGATCAGCGTCGCGGTCAGGCTGATGCGCAGTGTCGTGAGGATGATGCGTTGGGCGCCGGTGTCGGTCAGCAGGCCGGCATAATTGTTGAGGCCGGGTCGTGGTTCGGTGACGCTGGTGGTCAGCACATCCAGCAGCGGCACGAAATAGGTGATGAGCAGCAACAGCACGGCCGGCAGCATCCAGAGGGCTGCCCGCAATCCGGGACGTTGTTGCGCCGACAAAGCCATTCGCTGACCGCCGATTGTTCGTACACGAATGAGCCAAGGCAAATCCTGTGCCGCAATCGGACGTAGCGGAACATGGATCGCCGGTCGAGCCGGGTTGCGTCAGCGCTCAGTGAGATGGTCCCTGAGGGTGCGGCCCGCATAGGCCTTGCGGAACAGGTCGCGCCGCTGCAGTTCAGGCACCACCGTTCGGCAGAACACCTCGTGGCTCAGCGGCGACACGATGGGCGACACCACAAAGCCGTCGCAGGCCTCGCTGACGAAAAGGTCTTCGAGCTGGTCAGCGACCGAGCGGGCGGTGCCGACGATCTGGCTCGCCGCCGTTCGCTTGGCGGCTTCCGACAGCGTCAGCTTTTCGGCCGCCTGAATCTGCTGGAGAAAGTCGACCGAGCCCTGCATGCCCTGGTTGCCCTGCAGTGCCGCAACATCGCCCACCCCGTCATAGCGGCTCATGTCGACGCCCACGTTGGCCGAGGTGGTGGCGAGCGCCAGTTCGTCGTCGAGCAGGCTGTTGCAATAATCGGCCCGTTCGCGCGCGATCGCCTCGGTTTCGCCCACGACGCAGCTCACCTGCACAAGGATGGAGCAATCGTCAGGCCGACGATCGTGCGCGTCGAGGCGACCTTTCAGGTCGGTGTAGAAGTCCTTCATCTCGGCCTTGCTGCGCTGCATGGCGAAGACCACCTCGGCCCAGCGGGCCGCGAACTGCCGGCCGCGCTCGGAGGCACCGGCCTGCATCAGCACCGGGTGTCCCTGGGCGCTTTGCGGGATCGACAGCGGCCCGCGGGTGCGGACGTAGCGGCCTTCATAATTGGCATAATGGACCTTGGCGGGGTCGGCGAAGAGGCCGCGCGCCTTGTCCATCACGAAGGCGTCCTTGTCCCAGCTTCCCCACAGCTTGAGGCAGGCTTCCACCACCTCGTCGGCCATGTCGTAGCGGTCGTCCTTGGCCGGCAGGCCCTCCAGGCCGAAGTTGAGGGCCTCGAGTTCGGTCGCCGAGGTCACCACGTTCCAGGCGACGCGGCCCTTGCTGAGCACGTCGAGCGACAACAGCGTGCGGGCCAGATGATAAGGATTGAATAAGGTCGTCGACAGGGTGGCGCCGAGACCGAGGCGGCTTGTCGCCGCCGCCATGATGGGCAGCACCGTCATCGGGTCGAGGAAGGAGATCTGGCCGCCGCGACGCACATAAGCGTCCGGGCTCGATGCGTGCACGTCGTAGAGCCCGAACAGGTCGGCGAAGAAGCAGGCGTCGAAGCAGGCATCTTCCAGGGTGCGGGCGATGCTGGCGTAGCGGGACGGCTCGAAGATGTCGTCGAGGCGGGCTTCGGGATGGCGCCAACCGCCACCATGCAGGGCCGTCGGCCCTGTTTTCAGGTAAGCGGCCAGGTGCATGTGACGCGGCATGGGGGTCTCCGTTGCGAGCAGAACGTCCTGCCGGGGTGCAATGGCTGGACCAATGCTAGCGTGGCCCTCATCCGGGCGCGATACCCGAAGGGCCACTGAGCCGATGTCGAACCCGTCCCTCCGGCATGATGCCAGGGTCCCACCCGTGCGCCCTGAAGCCCCGGCGGTTGAGTTCGCGCCGCCATCGTCCTATGCGTGGCGGCATGCAAACCCTGGCTTCCGTCGCACCGACTCCGGCGCCCTTGTCCTGCACCCGGCACGCGTCCGGCGGGGCCGCACCGTTCCTGCCGATGAGCCGCGCCGAGATGACGGCGCTTGGCTGGGACGCTTGCGACGTGGTGCTGGTGACGGGCGACGCCTATGTGGACCACCCGAGCTTCGGCATGGCCATCATCGGCCGGCTCCTGGAGTCGCAGGGCTACCGGGTCGGCATCATCGCCCAGCCGGATTGGCACTCGGCCGAGGCCTTCAAGGTGCTTGGTCGGCCCCGCCTGTATTTCGGCGTCACGGGCGGCAACCTCGATTCGATGGTCAACCGCTACACGGCCGACCGCAAACTTCGCAGCGACGACGCCTATACGGCCGGTGGCGAGGGCGGCCAGCGGCCCGACCGCTCGACCATCGTCTACACCCAGCGCTGTCAGGAAGCCTATAAGGGTGTGCCGGTGGTGCTCGGCGGCATCGAGGCTTCGCTGCGCCGCATCGCCCATTATGATTATTGGTCCGACAAGGTGCGCCGCTCGATCCTGGCCGATGCCAAGGCCGACCTTTTGATCTACGGCAATGCCGAGCGTGCCGTGGTCGAGGTGACGAACCGCATCGCGGCGGGCGCCATCCCGCGCGAACTCGACGATATCCGGGGCGTGGCATTGTTCCGCCGCGTTCCCGCTCATTATACCGAGCTGCATGCGGACGACCTCGACAGCGACGACGAGGCCGCGGCCCGCCGCCCGGGCGACACCGTGATCCGCCTGCCGGCCTATGAACAGGTCGTCGACGACAAGGAGGCTTACGCCCGCGCCTCCCGGGTGCTGCATCGTGAGGCCAACCCCGGTAACGCGCGCCCGCTGGTGCAGCGCCACGGCGACCGCGACCTGTGGCTCACGCCGCCGCCGATCCCGCTGACCAGCGCCGAGATGGATTCGGTCTACGACCTGCCTTACGCCCGCGCGCCGCACCCCTTCTACGGCGACGCCAAGATCCCCGCCTGGGACATGATCAAGTTCTCGGTGACGATCATGCGCGGCTGCTTCGGCGGTTGCACCTTCTGCTCCATCACCGAGCACGAGGGCCGTGTGATCCAGAACCGGTCGGAAGGCTCGATCCTGCGCGAGATCGAGCGGATCCGCGACAAGACGCCGGGCTTCACGGGCGTCATCTCGGATGTCGGCGGACCGACCGCCAACATGTACCGGATGGCCTGCAAGGACCCGAAGATCGAGTCGGCCTGCCGGCTGCCCTCCTGCGTCTTTCCCGACATCTGCCCGAACCTCAACA
Source organism: Lichenihabitans sp. Uapishka_5 (assembly GCF_033947565.1). Lineage (NCBI taxonomy): Bacteria > Pseudomonadati > Pseudomonadota > Alphaproteobacteria > Hyphomicrobiales > Lichenihabitantaceae > Lichenihabitans > Lichenihabitans sp. Uapishka_5. Next base: position 34,601 of record NZ_JARPVX010000025.1, on the reverse strand, counting down.
CCTCGCACGACGACCTGATCCGGCTTTACCGCAAGGTGCGCGAGGTGAAGGGCGTCAAGAAGGTGATGGTCGCCTCGGGCGTGCGCTACGACCTCGCGGTGAAGAGCCCCGAATATATCAAGGAGCTCGTCACCCACCACGTCGGCGGCTACCTGAAGATCGCGCCCGAACACACCGAGCGCGGGCCGCTCGACAAGATGATGAAGCCGGGCATCGGCACCTATGACAAGTTCAAGGAGATGTTCGAGGCGGCCGCCAAGGAAGCCGGCAAGAAATACTTCCTGATCCCGTATTTCATTGCCGCGCATCCGGGCACCACCGATGCCGACATGATGCACCTCGCGCTGTGGCTGAAGAAGAACAAATACCGCGCCGACCAGGTGCAGACCTTCCTGCCGTCGCCGATGGCGACCGCGACGGCCATGTACCACACCGGGGTCAACACGCTGCGCGGCGTCAAGCGTGGCGGCAGCGAGCCCGTCGAGGCCATCAAGGGGTTGCGCCAGCGACGCCTCCACAAGGCCTTTCTCCGCTACCACGACCCCGAGAACTGGCCTTTGCTGCGCGAGGCGTTGCGCTCCATGGGCCGCGCCGACCTCATCGGCCCGCGGCCCGACCAGCTGGTGCCGTTCTCCCAGCCGCCCGGCACCGGGCAGGGCACGAGCCCGGCCGGTGTCGCGCAGCGCCGCGTGGGTACGGGGCAGCGGTTCACGACCAAGGGCGTGCCGCTGCGAAAGTGAGGCGTGACGCGACGGGTGGCGGCGATCGCCGATGCGGCGCCGTTGAGGCGTCGCTCATCGAGCCATGGGAGCGTTCGGGCATCGACGGGTGATCTCCGTAGCTGAGGCGGTACGTAGCTCCGAGCCACCGCCGAGCGGATCGTGATCCGCCTGCTCGAGCATCCAGCGGACGAGGTCGCAGGCGTGCTGCGGCATCACAAGAATGCCGATCACATCCGGGAGCGTGTCCCAAACGGCCTCGAAACGGCGCCGGTAGGCCGGATCGGCGCAGCGCCGCGTCGCCGCATCGATCCAAGACTGCGGAAGCGTGTCCGCTTCGACCGCGAGGCGTTCGAAGAGCTGAATGGCTTTCAGGTCGGCCCCGCTTGGTCGGTCGCAGCAGACGTCCCGGCGGCGCGTCGCGCAGCATTGCAGGTGATGCGCCAGCTTGCGGCGAAAGACGGAAAAGCGCTGCACGGGCCTCACGAGAACAACGACAACGGCGCGGCCGAGAGCTCGTAGGCGTCGGCTTGATGTCCGGTTTCAAACGCGACGTAGCGGATCGCCTCTTCGCGCGACAGGAAGATGCCGCCGTTGAGCCTGTGGGCCTCGACCGCGAGCCAGTGACCCGTCTCGTCCTGGCCGATGATGAAATGGTGTCGCGTCGCGGCAGGGTCGACGCGTTCGCTCGATGCTTGTGAGGCGGTCATTGCTGCATCCAAGGTGGATGCCGATAGTCTAAACGCCCGCCGATAACGGCTCGATGGGTCGAAAACGCCTCTACCATAAACATCGCATAACAAGACGCGCGTGTTCCCGCAGATCCGGCATCTGGAACCCGCCCCGACAGGGCGCGCCATGGTTGTTTATGACTTGTTTATGGTCACGGCCGCGCTGGCCAATCGATCGTTTATGGAGATCCGTGGTGAAGACGGGGCGCTGATCCTTGCTGGAGATCGCCTATGCTCGACCTCGTCTTCAACGTCGTTGCCGCCGCCCTGTTCGGGGTCACGGCCGCCTATGTGTCCGCCTGCGGACGGATGTGAGGCGGCCATGCTGGAACCCATCGCCGGCCTCGCGGTCGCGGCCGCCCTCGGCCTTTATCTGCTTTTCACCCTGATCCATCCCGAACGTTTCTGAAGGCGCGGGACTCTGGGTCCCGTGAGTGTGCTGCCATGACCGTTCTCGGTTGGCTTGAAATCATCGTCATCCTGCTGGCCGCCGTCGCGGCCGCGATCCCGCTCGGGTCCTACATGGCGCGGGTCATGGCAGGCGAGCGGACGCTCCTATCGCCCGTGCTCGGCCCGCTCGAGCGCGGTTTTTATGCGTTGTCGGGGGTCGACCCGAGGCGCGAGCAGGGCTGGAAGAGCTACACGCTCGCGATGCTGGCCTTCAGTGCCGCCGGGTTCTTCTCGCTTTACGCGTTGCAGCGGCTGCAGGCGGTCCTGCCGCTCAACCCGCAAGGCTTCGACGGCGTGGCGCCGGACCTCGCCTTCAACACCGCGGTCAGCTTCATCACCAACACGAACTGGCAGAACTACGGTGGCGAGACCACGATGAGCCATCTGGTGCAGATGCTCGGGCTGACGGTGCACAATTTTGTCTCCGCCGCCACTGGCATCGCGATGGCGATCGCGCTGGTACGGGCCTTTGTGCGCTCGGAGTCGAAGACCATCGGCAATTTCTGGGTCGATATGACCCGGGCGACGCTTTACCTGCTGCTGCCGCTGTCGATCGTCTTCGCCCTGGTGTTGGTGGCCGGCGGTGTGCCGCAAACGCTGCTGGCCTCCGTCGAGGCGACGACGCTCGAAGGCGCCAGGCAGGTGATCGCGATCGGGCCGGTGGCGAGCCAGGAGGCCATCAAGGAACTCGGCACCAATGGCGGTGGCTTCTTCAACGCCAACTCGGCCCATCCGTTCGAAAGCCCGAGCGCCTGGACCACGATGCTGCAGGTTTGGCTCATTCTCCTGGTGCCGGTGGCCTCGGTGATCGCCTTCGGCCGCATGGTCGGCAACTGGAAGGAAGGCCGCTCGCTGCTGGTCACCATGGGTATCGTGCTGATCGTCGGCTTCGGCGTCATCTACGCGGCCGAGACCTATGGCAATCCGATCCTGACCGCCCTCGGTGTCGAGGGCGGTGCCGGCAACCTCGAAGGCAAGGAACTGCGCTTCGGCCAGGCGTTGACGGCCTTGTTCACCGGGGTCACCACCGGCACCAGCACCGGTGCGGTCGTGGCCATGCACGACAGTTTGACGCCGATCGGCGGCCTGGTGCCGTTGTTCAACATGCTGCTCGGCTGCGTCACGCCCGGTGGCGACGGCTCGGGCCTTTACGGCATTCTGGTGATCGCGATCATCACGGTGTTCGTGGCGGGCCTGATGGTGGGTCGCACGCCCGAATATCTCGGCAAGAAGATCGAAAGCCGCGAGATGAAGCTCGCCATGCTGGGGATCCTCATCTATCCGCCGCTGGTGCTGGGGTGCACGGCCGCCTCCGTCATGCTGAAGACGGGGCTCGACAGCCTGAACAACGCTGGCCCGCACGGCCTGAGCGAGATCCTCTACGCCTTTGCGTCGACCACCGCCAACAACGGCTCGGCCTTAGGCGGGCTCACCGGCAATACGCTCTGGTACAACACGACGCTTGGCATCGCGATGTTTCTCGGGCGCTTCGCCTATGTGGTGCCGGTTCTGGCGTTGGCGGGTTCGCTCGCGGCCAAGCGCAAGGCCCCCGCATCGGTCGGCACCTTTCCGACCGATGGGCCGCTGTTCATCGGCCTGCTGCTTGGCGTCATCGTCATCCTTTACCTGCTGCAATACTTCCCGGCGCTCGCGCTCGGACCCATCGTCGAGCATTTCGCCATGCTGGCCGGCAAAACCTACTGAAACACAGCCGACCGTTTCCCGGCCGCGTCGGCCGCCGGGACGCCTCCCGCATCCCAAACCTTTCCCATCACAATCCTAGTCAGGATTCCGCCTCCCATGGCTTCCCGTTCCGCAACCAGCCTCTTCGATCCGGTTATCGCCGGCCGGGCCGTCGTCGAGGCGTTCCACAAACTCGATCCGCGCACGCTCGCCAAGAACCCGGTGATCTTCGTGACCGAGGTCGTTTCGCTCGGCGTGTCGCTACTTTGGCTGCGCGACCTCGCCACCGCCAATGGTCAAGCGTTGTTCTCCGGCCAGATCGCCGCCTGGTTATGGTTCACGGTGTTGTTCGCCAATTTTGCCGAAGCGATGGCCGAGGGTCGTGGTCGCGCCCAGGCCGATGCCATGCGCAAAACGCGTTCGGACACCAAGGCCAAACGCCTGACCGGCCCCAAGGCCGCCGGACGCGCGTTCGACAGCGTCAACGCGCTCGACCTGAAGGTCGGCGACGTGATCCTGGTCGAGGCCGGCGAGGTGATCGCCTCGGATGGCGAAGTGGTCGAGGGCATCGCCTCGGTCAACGAGGCGGCCATCACGGGCGAGTCGGCGCCGGTGATCCGTGAATCGGGCGGCGACCGTTCGGCCGTGACGGGTGGCACGACCGTGTTGTCCGACTGGCTCAAGGTGCGGGTCACGGCAGCGCCCGGCTCGACCTTCCTGGATCGCATGATCGCCCTGGTGGAGGGCGCCGAGCGGCAGAAAACGCCGAACGAGCTCGCCTTGTCGATCTTGTTGTCCGGTCTGACGATCGTCTTCCTCATCGTCTGCGTGAGCCTTTGGCCGATCGCGCTGTATTCCGGCACGACGCTGTCGGTGACGGTGCTGGTGGCATTGCTGGTGTGCCTGATCCCCACCACGATCGGCGGGCTGTTGTCGTCCATCGGCATCGCCGGCATGGACAGGCTGATCCGCTTCAACGTGGTGGCCACCTCGGGCCGCGCCGTCGAGGCCGCCGGCGACGTCGATACCTTGCTGCTCGACAAGACCGGCACCATCACCTTCGGCAACCGCATGCCGAGCGAGTTCATCCCCGTCGGTGGCGTGCAGGACGGAGCACTGGCCGAAGCCATCTTGTTGTCGAGCCTCGCCGACGAGACGCCCGAGGGCAGGGCCATCGTCGCGCTGGCCAAGAGCCGCTACGGCCTCGCCGAGACCGACCTCGCGGCCGCGGGCGCCACCGTGGTGCCGTTCACGGCCCAGACCCGCATCTCCGGTGTCGACATCGAGGGGCGCAGTTTGCGGAAGGGCGCGGTCGATTCGATCCTGGCGAGCCTCGGCATCGAGACGAACGGCGGCCCATCCGACTTCAAGCTCGCGGTCGACCGGATCGCCCGCTCGGGCGGCACCCCGCTGGCGGTGGCGGAGAACAACCGCCTGCTCGGCGTCGTGCACCTCAAGGACACCGTCAAGCCCGACATCAAGGCCCGCTTCGCCGAGCTCCGCGCCATGGGCATCAAAACCGTCATGGTGACGGGCGACAACCCCGTCACGGCCGCCGCCATCGCGTCCGAGGCCGGCGTCGACGATTTCCTCGCCCAGGCCAAGCCGGAAGACAAGCTCGCCTATATCCGCAAGGAACAGGAAGGCGGCCGCCTCATCGCCATGTGCGGCGACGGCACCAACGACGCCCCGGCGCTCGCTCAGGCCGATGTCGGCGTGGCGATGCAGACCGGCACGCAAGCCGCCCGCGAGGCCGGCAACATGGTGGATCTCGACAGCGATCCGACGAAGCTCATCGAGATCGTCGGCATCGGCAAGCAGCTGCTGATGACCCGCGGCTCGCTCACCACCTTTTCGATCGCCAACGACGTGGCCAAATATTTCGCCATCATCCCGGCGCTGTTCCTGGCCACCTATCCCCAGCTCGGCGCACTCAACGTGATGCATCTCGCCTCGCCACAATCGGCCATCCTGTCGGCCGTGATCTTCAATGCGCTGATCATCGTGGCCCTGATCCCTCTGGCGTTGCGCGGTGTCGCCTACAAGCCCATCGGAGCGGCGGCCCTGCTGCGCAAGAACCTGGGCGTTTATGGCCTCGGCGGTATCGTGGTGCCGTTCGTCGGCATCAAGCTGATCGACCTCGCGGTCGCTTCCCTCCATCTCGCGTGAATCCACATGCTGAACCAGCTCCGCCCTGCCATCACCCTGATGGCGCTCTTTTCCGCCCTGACCGGCCTCGCTTATCCGCTCGCCGTCACGGGCCTTGCCCAACTGGTCCTCACAGGGCCGGCGAATGGCAGTTTGGTGTCGCGTGACGGCACCGTGGTCGGCTCCAGCCTCATCGGCCAGGTCTTCACCAGCGACCGCTATTTTCAGGGCCGCCCCTCGGCAACCACGGCCCCCGATCCGAAGGACAGCAGCAAAACGGTCGAAGCGCCCTATAACGCGGCCAACTCGGCAGGCTCGAACCTTGGCCCGACGTCGCAGAAGCTTGTCGATCGCGTGAAAACCTCGGTCCAGGGGCTCGGCGGCGCCCCGGACAAGCCCGTGCCGGCCGACGCGGTCACGACCTCCGCCTCCGGTCTCGACCCCGATATCGCGCCAGCCTATGCTGCGTGGCAGGTGCCGCGGGTGGCCGCCGCCCGCGGATTGCCGGCCGACGCCGTGCAGGCGCTCGTCGCGGCCCACACGGCACACCAATTCGACGTGCCGATCGTCAATGTGCTGGCCCTCAACCTGGCTCTCGACACGCTGGCGCAGGGTTCTGGGCGCCCTTGATGAAACCCGAACGGGAGATAGCGGCCGCTTGCACCATCAGGGCCGGCAGGAGGCAGCGATGACGGCCGGGTTGCGTGCTGATGCTGCCTGATTTGCCCAGCCGCCGCGATCCCGACCGGCTGTTGGCGGCCGCCAGGCGGGATGAGCGGGGCCACCTGAAAATCTTTCTCGGCGCCGCACCCGGCGTCGGAAAGACCTATGCCATGCTGTCGAATGCCAAGCGCCTGAAGCTGGCGCATCTCGACGTGGTGGTCGGCCTTGTCGAGACGCACGGGCGGGCCGAGACCGAGGCCCTGATCGACGGCCTCGAGGTGCTGCCGCGTCGCGCCATGCCCTATCACGGCCGCGACCTGGCCGAATTCGACCTCGACGCGGCCCTCGCGCGCCATCCGGCGCTGATGATCGTAGACGAACTCGCCCATTCGAACCCACCCGACAGCCGCCACCCGAAACGCCACCAGGATGTCGCCGAGCTTCTCGACGCCGGCATCGACGTGTGGACCGCACTCAACATCCAGCATCTCGAAAGTCTGTCGGACGTGGTGGCGCGCCTCACCGGCGTGACGGTCCGCGAAACCGTCCCCGACACGGTGCTGGAGGCGGCCGACGACGTGGTGGTGGTGGACATCACGCCGGCAGAACTCATCACCCGGCTCAGCGAAGGCCGCATCTACCGGCCCGAAACGGCGGCGCGCGCCGCCAATGCCTTCTTCAAGCCGGGCAACCTCACGGCCCTGCGCGAGCTCGCCCTGCGCCGCACCGCCGATCGGGTGGACGACCAGATGGTCGACCACCTGCGCCACAATGCCATCGAGGGCGCCTGGCCGACGGCGGAGCGCATCCTCGTCTGCATCGGCGGCGACCCGCAATCGGCGGCCGTGCTGCGGGCGGCGAGCCGCCTGGCCAGTGGCCTCAACGCCCCGCTCGTGGCTTTGACCATCGAACGCACTGGGGCGGAGGTCACCGACCCGGACGCTCTGCGTCGCATTGACGAAACCCTGCGGCTGGCCGAGCGGCTCGGGGCCGAGACCGCCCGCCTCGCAGCCCGCGACCTGCCCGAGGCGATCCTGCGCTATGCGGGACGGGAAAACGTGACGCAGATCGTCATCGGTCGATCGGGCGCTTCGCGCTGGGCGCGGCTGCGCGGGCGGTCGCTGTCCGGCGCGCTGCTGCGGCGGGCCGAGGGCGTCGCCATCCACCTGATCACGACCGAGGCCCCGCCGGTGCGGCGCCGGCCCTACGCGTGGCCGAGCCGCCGGTCGGTCGGCGTCCGCTTGGCCGTGGCGGTCGGCTGGGTGGCCTTGGCTGTGCCGGTCGGGCGCCTTGTTGGCTGGGTGCTGCACCTGTCGGACGCCTCGATGGTGTTCCTCGCCGCCGTGCTGGGGTGCGCCATGACGGTGGGCCAATGGCCGGCCGTTGTGGCGGCGGGGCTGTCGTTCCTGGCCTATAACTTCTTCTTCGTGTCGCCGATCTACACCCTGACCGTGGCCGAGCCGCATGAGCTGTTGGCGCTTTTCACCTTCTTGCTCGTTGCCGTGGTGACCGGGGGGCTCACGGGCCGCGTGCGCGATCAGGCGCAAGCCGCCTTCGACCGCGCCACCACGCTGCAGGCGCTCTACGATGTGTCGCGCAAGCTCGCACGCGCGACGGGGCTCGACGACGTGTTGTGGATCCTGGCGCGGCAGGCCGCCGCGGCCGTATCGGGCCGGGTGCTGGTGCTGCTCGACGAAGGCCGCGCCGCCACGGTTGCCGACCTCGCCATCAGGGCGGCTTTCCCACCCGAAGACGAGCTCGGATCGACCGATTGGGCTGCGGCCCGGTGGGCCTACGAGCGCCAGGAGCCTGCCGGCTGGCGCACCGGCACCTTGCCGAACGCCCAGTTTCGTTTCGAGCCGATCCTCACGCAGCAGGGCGTCGTCGGGGTCGTCGGCACGGCGCCCGGCGATCGCTCGCGGCCACTGCCGGCGGATCGACAGCGCCGGCTCGAGGCGCTGGTCGACCAGGGCACCCTGGCGATCGAGCGGGCCCGGCTGGCCGGCGAAGCCCGTCGCAACGAGGCGATGGCGGAGCGTGAGCGTTTGCAGACGACGCTGTTATCGTCTCTCAGCCATGATCTGCGTACGCCGTTATCGTCCATCCTGGGAGCCGCCACCAGTCTGCGGAGCTATGGCGCCGCGATGAGCCAGGTCGATCGCGACGATCTTCTGCTGGCCATCGAGGAGGACGCGCGACGCCTCGCCCGCTTCGTCTCGAACCTGCTCGACATGACCCGGGTCGAGGCCGGCGTCACCGACCTGAAACGCGATTGGGTCGAAGTCGCCGATGTTCTCCGCGGCGCCGTGGCACGCGCCGAAAAGCTGTTTCCCGATCGCCGGCACGTCATCCGCTTCGGTGCCGACTTGCCGCTCGTGCGCGGCGATGCGGTGTTGCTCGAACAGGCTTTGTTCAACCTGCTCGACAATGCCGACAAATACAGTCCGCTCGGCACCGCCACGACGGTGTGGGCCGACCAACAGCGCGCGGGCGTGACGATCGGCATCGAGGACGAGGGCAGTGGCATCCCGACTCCCGACCTGACCCGCGTTTTCGACAAATTCACCCGCGTCGGCGTTGGCGATGGGCGTCCGGCTGGCACCGGTCTTGGATTGTCGGTCGCCAAGGGTGTGGTCGAGGCGATGGGTGGCACCGTCCGAGCCGAAAGCCCGTGCCGGCAGGGGCGCGGCACGTGTCTGCTGGTCTGGCTGCCGGGCGCCGCTGCCAGCATGGAGGAAGGGGTCGATGGCGGGAACCAACACGGTGCTGGTGGTCGATGACGAGCGGCAGATCCAGCGCTTCCTCCGGCCCGCCCTGACGGCAGCCGGCTTCACGGTCGAGGCGACCTTGTCGGGTGAGGAAGCCTTACGGTGCTTCCTGGCCAGTCCGCCCGAGGTCGTGGTGCTCGACCTCGGATTGCCGGACATGAACGGCCTCGCGGTCTTGGCGGAGATCCGCAAGACGTCGCCGGTCCCGGTGGTGATCCTGTCGGCGCGGGATGACGAGGCCGGCAAGGTGGCGGCGCTCGAAGCCGGTGCCGACGATTACGTCAGCAAGCCCTTCGGAGTGGGCGAACTGGTGGCGCGGCTGCGCACGGCCCTGCGGCACGCCGTGCAGGTCGCCGGCACCACGGCCGTCTACACCGCCGGCGACCTCGTGATCGACACGCTGGCCCACCGCGTCACCGTACGGGGCGAGCCCGTGAAGCTGACCCCGAAGGAATATGACATCCTCCACCTGCTGACCCGCCATGCGGGCCGGGTGCTGACGCACCAGCAGATCCTCAACGAGGTTTGGGGCCCGCACCACGGCGAGCAATTGCAATATCTCCGCGTCTTCATGGGCCGCCTGCGTCAGAAGGTCGAAGCCGACCCGGCCGACCCACGCCTGCTGCTGAACGAGCCCGGCGTCGGCTATCGCCTGGCGGCCGCCCACAAGGCACGCCTCAAGGAGGGTCGATAGTTCGCGGGCCGATCGAGGGTGCCGACCCGCACGAGGAGGCACATTTGCTGTCGTGGCCCGTGTTTCGCCATCAGGAATGTCGAAGCCTGTTGAGCGTGAAACAGCTTCGAACCTTGCGGTCGTCCTGCCTCCAGTTCGCCCGTGGGCGCCAACTCATCGCTCAAGGCAGAAGCTTTGCCCGTCGGCCGAAAGGGCAACCTTTCGCAGGCCGACTTGTTTGACGTCCTGGGAATGGCGCGAAGGCATCGCGTCGATCGGCTCACGACGTGAGACGATGTTTGGCCGCGGTCATGTGCTGTCATTGATGCTCGAACATGTGATGCACACCCCCGATTGGCTGCGGGCGTCGTGCAAACGCTCTCACGGCGGCGAGGGGTCGGCCTCGATACGCCGACCAATTTAGCGCGTTTTTGTCTTGGTGACGGACAACGCGACGTTTTCGTTTCCGGCGAGAACGAGAGACGGCCAGACCATGGTCGCGGCCGAATAACAAGGATCAACGCATGAGCAAGAAGAATGCCCTCGTGGTCGGGGTGACCGGTATTTCCGGCAGCAACGTCGCCGACCACCTCCTCGCCAACGGCTTCACGGTCTTTGGACTGGCACGGCGCCCGCCCCAGGACAGGAAAGGCGTGACGCCGGTCGCGGCCGACCTGATGGACCCTGCGAGCATCGCCAAGGCAGTTGCCGGGCTCGACATCAGTCACGTCTACTTCTGCACCTGGGCCCGCCAGGACACCGAGGATGAAAACTGCCGCGTCAACGGTGCCATGCTGCGGAATCTGCTCGATGCCGTCACGCAGACCTCGAAGCCGGACCATGTGGCGCTCGTGACGGGCTTGAAGCACTACCTCGGCCCGTTCGAGTCCTATGGCAAGGTCAAACCCGACACGCCGTTCCGGGAGGATCAGGCGCGGCTGCCGTATCAGAACTTTTATTACGTGCAGGAAGACATTCTTTACGAGGCAGCAGCCCAGCATGGCTTTGCTTGGTCGGTTCACCGGCCCCACACCCTTATCGGCTGGGCACTCGGCAACGCCATGAACATGGGTGTCACGCTGGCCGTCTATGCGGCGATTTGCAAGGAGACCGGCCGCAAGCTGCTGTTTCCGGGCACGCCGCAGCAGCACGAGGCCGTCACCGACGTCACCGATGCTCGCATCCTGGCGCGGCAGCTTGTTTGGGCCTCGACGACGCCCTCGGCCTTCAACCAGGCCTTCAACATCGTCAACGGCGACGTGTTCCGATGGCGGCGGCTTTGGGCAACGATCGGAGCTCATCTCGGGGTCGAGGTCGAGACCTATCCGGGACACCCGACGCCGCTCGAGCAGCAGATGGCCGGGATGGATGCGACCTGGGACGCCATCGTGACTAAATACGGGCTTCAGTCCTACAAGCTGTCGACCCTGGCCTCGTGGTGGCATAGCGATGCCGATCTCGGCCGCGAACTCGAAACCTTCACCGACATGACCAAGAGCCGCGAGTTCGGGTTCTTGGACTTGCAGGTGACTGAACGCTCCTTCACGGATCTGTTTGATCGATTACGGGCCGAGAAGATCATTCCGCCGGCATCGGCAGGGTAGCGCCCCTGCCGCCAAGGCTCGAAAAGGCACTCCTACCGGAGTTATGCCTCGGACGGGAGCGCCTCGACGTAGTCCGCCTCGGTCTTGGCCCGGACCTCCGCCGCCGTGACGCCGGGCGCGCGTTCGATCAAGGCCGCGGTGCCGGCCTTCTTGTCGAGCGCGAAGACGGCGAGGTCGGTGATCACCACATCGACCACGCCCGTGCCGGTCAACGGCAGCGAGCACTGGTGCAGGAATTTCGGCCCGCCCGCCTTGTCGGTGTGTTCCATCACCACCACGACGCGCTTGACCCCAGCCACAAGATCCATCGCGCCGCCCATCCCCTTGATCATCTTGCCAGGGATGGTCCAGTTGGCGAGGTCGCCGTTCTCGGCAACCTGCATGGCGCCCAGGATGGCCAGGTCGATGTGGCCGCCGCGAATCATCGCAAAGCTGTCGGCGGAAGAGAAGAAGCTGGAGGTCGGCAGGGCCGTCACGGTCTGCTTGCCGGCATTGATGAGATCCGGGTCAACCTCGTCATCGTAGGGGAAGGGACCGATGCCGAGCATGCCGTTCTCGCTCTGCAACGTCACCTTGACCCCCGGCGGAACGTAGTTGGCCACCAGCGTAGGGATGCCGATGCCGAGGTTTACGTAGTACCCGTCCCGCAGTTCCCGAGCGGCGCGGGCCGCCATCGCGTCGCGTGTCCAGGCCATCAGACGATCTCCTTCGTTGCGGCGGGGTGGTTCGGCCGCTGACGCACCGTGCGCTGCTCGATATGCTTCGCGTAGGCGTGGCCCTGGACGATGCGATCGACGTAGATGCCGGGCGTGTGGATGGCGTCGGGGTCAAGCATGCCCGGTTCGATGATCTCCTCCACCTCGGCAATTGTGACCTTTGCGGCTGTCGCCATGGTGGGGTTGAAGTTTCGTGCAGTCTTTCGGTAAACGAGATTGCCTTCCGTGTCGGCCTTCCAGGCCTTGACGATGGACAAGTCCGCCCGAAGCCAGGTCTCGCGCACATAGGTCTCGCCCTCGAGGACCTCGGTAGGCTTGCCTTCGGCCACCACCGTGCCGACGCCGGTTTTGGTGTAGAAGGCCGGGATGCCCGCGCCGCCGGCGCGAATGCGCTCGGCCAGCGTGCCCTGCGGATTCAGCTCCAATTGCAGTTGGCCCGACAGGTAGAGCTCCGCGAACAGCTTGTTTTCGCCGACGTAGGAGGAGATCATCTTGTCGATCTGCCCGTTATTCAGCAGCACCCACAAACCCAACCCGTCCGCCCCGCAATTGTTGGATATCACGGTAAGATGCTTCACCCCGTTGTCCTTCAATGCCGTGATGAGATGCTCCGGATTGCCCGACAGGCCGAAGCCGCCGGACATGATCGTCATGCCGTCGAACAACACCCCTTCGAGGGCAGAGGCCGCGTCGGAGAACACTTTGGAACGACTCATGCGCTTGCCTCGTGACGAACACGCGATTGTCGCGTCAGAGATAGGCTCCTGACAACTACGAGAATCGCAGTCCGGGATCCCATGCGCTGCAGGCTGGGTCGGACCACGACCTTATGGGCGAACTCATCGGAGACTCGACCGATCTTAAGGCTTTCGGCAGTGATCGCGAAGCCTGACTACCATCGCAGCCGCCAAGCAAATTTTTGCGTCAACTGAGACTGAGCTAAGCTAAGCTAAAGCTTCGAAACGCTGCCTGACGCAACAATCCTAATTTGCAAAATTAGAACGGGTGAACGGAATCGGATTCAATCTGCAGAGATACAGACGCTTAGGCAGATTTCCACGACCTGATCCTACCAAAATTCTAACCAAATTTTTGATCGGCGTTCAGATTTTCCTGACGTCAGCTTATATTTCGGGGGGAATAGATAGGCGCATGATCAAGCAGGTGGCAAAACGATAGCTTAACGACCGGATTTGGCCGTAACGCGACTGTCCGCTTCGGACGGATAGGGTCGCCCAAGCGGACATGTGCATACGGCTCTTTGAAGTTGATGCAATTTGAGCGAAGCGATTCTGCAAATTTACATTCAGGCTTGATTTGATAGCGTTTCAATTCAATGAGCGTCGAATCAAAACATGTTGGATCTCTCGTGCGTGCTAGCTGTGGGAAGTGTATCGATCCTGTTGATCGCCATCATGACGATGCCCTTTCGTTCACTTAGGGCTGTAGGCCGACGCTCGGCGATTGCCTCGGCCTTTGTCTTCCTCGGATCAGCGGCTGCCTTCTTCCACTATGGTGAAACGGAGGCGCATGCGCGCGGCTTCAACAGTTTTACGGAAATGCGGACGGCAACTGGTCTGGCTCACAAGCTCGCCCACCTGTGAGGCGAGCGGAGCAAGATCGCTGAATGGCCTTACTTGCTGGTGAGGCGTGCTGCGGCTGGACTCCAGAACGGCGCGCCTCAATCGAATAAAAGCCGGAATAAGCTACGAGGACCTACTCGCCTAATCTCAAGCAAACTCAGCTTCCAAAAACTTAATGACAACCTGAGCGCGATCCTCCTTTGTGGCTGCCATAACGGTTTGAAGCTCACCAAGCAGTTCTGCGAAGCGATTGAGCCTGCCATGAACGATCACGTGCGTGTTCGAGCGCACGATAGAGACAGCGACGGAGGGCACGCCCACAAGTCGCAGGGCGTGAAGGTAATCCATCCAATAATGAGCCGTATAAGGGTTCTCGGCTTCGCTGGCTGCGATGATGACGGCCCGAAAGGCATCATCGTGGTGCGCCTGGAGCGCCTGTCGAAGGTCGATCAGGCCATCAGGAGCTGACAGGCAACGAACGCCGAAGAATCCGATCTGCCGCTTGGCTGTACCGTCCGAGAAGGTTTGCGGAGCACAGGATAGAACAGTCGATTGTGGGAACCCCAGCGACGCAACCAAAGCCGCATAGCCACCGGACGACTGGCCGAAGAACAAGCAGGGCTTGTCGCCGATTTCCTGCACCAGGAGGGTATCGCGCACGTGCTGCAGATCCGGGAGCACGTCCGAGCCTTGGAACCAGCCACTTTGCAGGTCCTGGAAGTAAATGACCCGGCACGTGAGGTGACGTGCAACGGGGAGCATAAAGAAACGCTCCACGTTTCCGGCGAAGATCACGGCGACCCCCGGCTGATGCGGCCGCCCTTCAAAGATGACGCAGCCTAGTCGCTCGGCCTTGGCGTTCAGTTCTGCCACCGTGGCGCGGATGTCTTCTGCGGACAGGTCTGCCAGGGCTCCAAGCCTACGCTCGACCACGATCGCGGGCATCGGACACGCAGTTGCGTCCCGAGGCAGCAGCCGTTGCCGAAAGCGGAGCAGCGCTGGCCCTAAGCGGGACCGGAGAAGCGCCGACCGCGTCTCACCTGGGATGAGTTGGACGATGATCGAGCCCAGACGTCCGCGCATGTTCCGCCCTGCCGAAGCGATCGCACCCAGCCTGAACCACATGCGCAGAGACCTTTCATTCCGATCGCACCTCAAGACCAAGTAGGTAGGATCCGGGACACGTTTCGTCGGGCAATAAAACGATAGCCACTATGGGGCGCCCTGGACATCTCGCTTCGTCGATCGAAAAGGAATACACCGCATGTCGCCTCCTTCGATCGGGCTCACCTCCCAGTAACCTTCATAAGGGCAAGTCCAGATGCATGGTCTATGCGGGCCGCACTCGGCATAGAATAATAACGAGCAGTGCTCGCAGGGGCATGTCGATGTGGGCGGAAGCATTCGGCAATTTGCGTCTGTGTGGGTGAAAGAGGCGTTACGGCCTGAGTGACCTCGAACCTACATCAACGAAGCGTCAGTTGCCGATTGGGCCCAGGCTTTAGGTGTAAATAATACCCACGCTATAAAACGTTGAGCGTGAGCATTAAGAGACGATATCAAAGCTTACATTTGATAGTGTTGGATCATTATGACTTTGTGACGCAGTCATGCTCCTGCCTTTTCACCCACATCGCCTCGCCAAAATCTCGAATTGCGCTAGCTTCATCCACTGACCTGAACTGGGCGCTGGTGTCAGCATAACAGGTCTAGGGAGTTTCGAGACATGCCTGCAGATATTTTCCACCTTCCTGAAGGTCAAAATTCGTCGGGACGACTTCCAGGACCGGCCGACCTCGGGGCTGCTCGACGGGTGTTCTTCCAAAGCGTGGCCATGGGTCTCGCAGGCGCCGCAGTGATCGGGGCCGGCACCAAGGCCTCAGCCCAGGCGGCCGGCATCTCGGACGTCGACATCTTCAATTTCGCGCTGAACCTCGAATATCTGGAAGCCGAGTTCTACCAGCGGGCAGCCTTTGGGCGGGGCTTGCAACCGGGCGATATCGAGGGCACCGGCACACTCGGCATGGTGGACGGCGGCAAGCAGGTGCAGTTCGCCGACGCCAACATCGGCAAATACGCCGTTGAGATTGCCAATGACGAGCTCGCGCATGTGCGGCTGCTTCGTAGGGCCTTAGGCTCAAACGCCGTGGCACGCCCTGCCATCGATCTCGGATTCAGTTTCACGCTTGCAGCGCGCGCCGCCGGCCTCGTCGGTCCAAACGACACGTTCGATGCCTTCGGAAGTGACATGAACTTCCTCCTGGCCGCCTTTATCTTCGAGGATGTGGGCGTGACGGCCTACAAGGGCGCGGCGCCACTTATCAGCGATCCGGCCAACTTGTCTGGCGCAGCCAGGATCCTTGCCGTGGAGGGGTACCACGCCGGTGCAGTACGGACGCTGCTTTACGCCAACGGCTTCTACCAGCAGACACAGGCGATTTCGGATGCCCGGGACTCCCTTGATGGTTCATCCGACCTCGATCAAGGCATCGGCGACGCCAATACGTCGAACATCGTCCCGTCTGACGCCAGCGGCCAAGTCTTCGGGCGTACGCCCCAGGAAGTGTTGAACATCGTCTACCTCAACCCGAATACGCAGCCCACCGGGTTCTTCCCGAACGGTCTCAACGGCACGCTTCGCTGACATCCCCGGTTCCTGTTCCGCGAGAGGATCAACGCTCATGAGTCTCGATTTTTCTGCCCCGGCGCATGCTTCTGCCGGTCCCGCGTCACTCGACATCGTCGGCGGACGGCGGGCGTTCATAAAGGCCCTTGGCCTTGGGGTCGCCGGCACCGCCGTCATGGGCACTGTCGGCTCGACGCAGGCCTCGGCCCAAGCTTTGACTGATACCGACATCCTGAACTTCGCGCTGAATCTCGAATATTTGGGCAGCGAGTTCTATCTTCGTGCCTCCACCGGTTCCGGCTTGTCCGATGCAGAGGTGTCCGGTTCTGTCGGCACGCTCGGCCCGGTTTCAGGGGGGCGGCAGGTGCCGTTCGAAACGCGCTACCTCGCTAACTTTGCCAACGAACTCGCGGTCGACGAACGTGCGCACCTGAACACGTTACGCGGGTCGCTCGGCTCAGCAGCCATCGCGCGTCCGCAGATCGACCTTGGCGCTGCCTTTACATTCGCGGCACGGGGCGCCGGGTTGATCGGGCCGAACGACACCTTCGATGCTTTCGCCAACGAGAACAACTTCCTGCTGTCCGCCTTTATCTTCGAGGATGTCTGCGTGACGGCCCTGACAGGAGCGGCGCCTCTTCTGCAAAGCAAGGAAATCCTGTCGGTGGCGGCTGGCTTCCTCGGCGTTGAGGCCTATCAGGCCGGCGCGATCCGGACGTTCCTGACTTCCCGCGGATTCTTTCAGCAGGCAGGGCTGATCTCGGCCGCGCGTGGCAAGCTCGATGGCGTCGGATCCGACGACCAGGGCATCAGCGATGGAGCGACGGTCAACATCTCACCTACGGATGTGGATGGCTTGGCGTTCGCCCGCACTCCTCAAGAGGTCCTGCGCATTGCCTACCTGAACCCACAAGGGACTCCCAACGGGTTCTTCCCCATGGGTGTCAACGGCACGATCCGCTGAAACACCTGAAGCGCCTCTGGAAACAGAAGCGCTTCAGGTCTCCCGAATTGGCGTTTGGCGTCAGGCGGAAGCCAATCCGACATGAAAAAGGCCGGATCCAGGAAGGATCCGGCCTTTCTTGTTTTACGCAGGTGTTACCGAATGTCGCCGTTCAGCCCGTTGGGGAAGAACCCTGTCGGCTGGGTGTTGGGATTAAGATAGACGATATTCAGAACTTGCGTCGTCGTACGCTGGAACGCGATGCCCCGCTCATCGACAGGCACGAGGTTCGACGTCGTGGCATCGCCAATCCCTTGATCGAGGTCGTCCGAACCGTCGAGCGAGTCGCGGGCGTCCGAGATCGCCTGCGCTTGGCTGAACAAGCCCTTTCCGTACAGAATCGTCCGGATGATACCGGCATGGTAGGCCTCAACAGCAAGGATCCCAGCCGCGCCGGCCAGATTGGCAGGATCCTTGATCAGCGTTGCTGCACCATGGTAGGCGGTGACGCCCACGTCCTCGAAGATGAAGGCTGCGAGCAGGAAATTCGTCTCGCTCGCGAAAGCATCGAAGGTATCATTCGGACCTGCGAGACCCGCCGCCCGCGCGGCGAGCGTGAACGAGAACCCGAGGTCGATCGCCGGGCGAGCCACGGCGGAGCTGCCCAAGGCTGAACGGAGCGAATTCACGTGAGCGCGCTCGTTGCGGGCAATCTCGTTGGCGTAATTCGCAACGACCTGGGTGTCGAACGTGACCTGACGGCCGCCCGATACCGCGCCAAGTGTGCCCAGGCCGGTCACTTCGCTGTCGCTGAGGCCCTGGCCCGTCGAGCCGCGCAGATAGAACTCCGCCTCGAGATATTCGAGATTGAGCGCGAAGTTGAAGACTTCCTGATCGACGGACATTCCGGACGTCTGCGCATAGGCTGCTTTACCGCCAGCAACGCCGAACACTGCAGCCCCCGCGACGCTTAGCCCAAGGGATTGGATAAAGGCACGGCGTCCTGCGGTGAAGTCGAACGCTGGTTTGGAAGTGGACGCGCTATCGCGTCGATCGCTTGCTGCTTGATCGGACATGGGCGTTCCTTTGAATTCGTTTGTAATAAGCAAAGTTCAGCCTCATCGCGCCGATCATCGAATCAGCAAACGATCGGCCTAATGTCGCATCGTTAAGGCTATAGAAACCACAAATGCTGGCAAGCGTAATACTTGCGCCCGAAGCCATCGCCGCCGACAATATTTTTCAATCTTACCGCAGGCTGACCGAAACTTTCATCTTCGCCGCACGTATCGGCGTCTGATGATCGTCACTCTGAGGTGGTTCGAACTACGATGATACGGCTGCTAGATCGGCTTCGATGAGATCGGTCATCGTTGCGAGGGGCGTCGTCCATGGATCGATCACGGCCTTTCGGTCAGTGGCGTCCTCGGTCCAAGCCGCCATCCGTCGTGTCAATGACGCGCAGGTCTGCGCGATGCTGTCGGACACCTCCACGCCGAACTCGCGGTGAGCCGCGATGTCGGATGCGATCACATCGAGGCCCATAGCCATGGCTTGGCCGATGCCGAGGTTGTAGCCCTCCCATTGCGAGAAGCTCATGTAGAGGTCGCTGGCGGCGTAAAGCTCGGCGAGGGCTGCATCCGATGGGTTGGCATGAACGTCGAGACCCATGGCCCGCATCTCGGCGATGTCGTCCTCATCGCCGCGTCCGGCCAGGATGAACCGGACCCCCAGCGCGGTCTGCGGATGAAGAAACCCAAGATCGGAGGCGATCTCGGCATAATGGTTCACGCCTTTGTAGATACGATCCTGCGCGCCGAAGCGGCAAACGTTCAGAACCACGAACTGGCCTGTCAGCCCGAGCCGGGAACGCACATCGGCACGACGCTTCTCCCAGTCCGTCGACCAGGACGACAGGTGCGAGTTGCCGTTGCGCAGGACGAGCGCGTCGGCCCGGAACTGGCCTGCCTTGATGGTTTCCGAGATGGCGAAGACGCGTCGCGCCATCGGGGCACAGAACCGCTTTTCCCAATCCACCCCTTCACGCTCCGCAGCATCCGCGAAGAAGCGCGGCGGGGGTTCGCCATGATCGGTGAAATACAGCAACGGGAAGGCACCAAGAAACCGTCCCACTGAAAAGAAGGGATCCGTATGGGCCACCACCACATCGATGCCCTCCGAGACCGCGAGGCTCGCGGCGGCCTCGGCCGTCCACACGTCGACGCGGACGCATCCCTCATAATCCATCTCCCGGGGTCGCCGGGGGCCACCGACCAGCACGACCCAGCCGCGCGCCCGCAGGAAAGCCGCCTGCTGCTGCAGCACCACGGCAACCCCGAACCCAATGCCATGATGCGCACTGAGCAGCAGCGCGCGCCGCTGACCCGCCGACGAACGCCGCCATGGACGAACCACACGGGGCGGCGTGCCAAGCACGTCGACGGCCTGGAGCGACAGGTTGGGCGAATAGAACGGATCATCGCGAAACACGGCATCGTGCCGCTCCCGCACATAGATCGCCTCCCGCGCGTTGCGGTGCCGTTTGAAAGGGGTGTCGTCGAAGCCGCGCGACTTGGATTCGTGATGGAACAGCAGCGGCGCGCCGATGCAGATGTTGCGAAACCCGGCCTCATGGGCCGCCACGCAAAGCTTCACATCGTTAAAGGCGACGCGAAGCACGGGATCGAAGCCGCCGAACCGTTCGAAGATCGTGCGCCTCATGGCAAGGCAGGCGCCCGTCACCGCGACGGTCTCACGCGTCAGGCCCATCGCTCCGACAGGCCCGACATCGGCCGTCGCGTTGCGATGTGCGCCAACACCCTGGATGCCCAGCACCACGCCCCCATGCTGCACCGATCCATCAGGAAACAGCAGCTGGGCGCCCACGAGGCCCACATCCGCCTGACGGGCCTGACCGACCAATTGGGACAGCCAGTCACTGCGGTTCACCGTCATGTCGTTGTTGAGGAAGACCAGGATCTCGCCCTTGGCTTGCCTGGCACCGGCGTTGCAGATGGCCGAGAAATTGAAGTCGCCAGGGGCCCGGATGACGCTGACCCTTTCCTGGGTTGCCAGTCCAATCAGGTAATCCAAAGTTTCGGGGTCTTGGGACTCGTTGTCGACTACGACATAGTCGATCCGATCGGCCGGATAGTCGTTCTCCGTCCTTAAGCTGTCGAGGCACGCCCGCAGCAGCTCCACGCGATCTCGCGTCGGGATGATGACGGACACGCGGGGAAGCGTGGCGTCGACGGCGGCCGTTGAGGTGAGGTCATCGACGGCCGATGGCCAGCGTCGCGCGGCGCTCTTAGGTTCTGCGATGTCATGGAAGAGGATGAATGGCGCGTGAGCAACGCCTCCCGGCTCAACCGCCAACAACACTCTGGCCCAGGCCTCTTCGATGGCTCCCGCCATGGCGCTGACAATGGCATCAAGAAGGCCGGCCCTGCCGCGATCCGTCATTACGACGGCGATCAAACGACCAGCATAAGGCTGCTGCCGCATGAACGCCGGGGACATATCGGGCTGGAAGCTCGGCTCGACGCGCTCGCCGGACGCTTCCAAGCTGTCATGGTCGCAGTAAGCGGCCGTGCCTCCCGTTTGTTTCAGCATGGCCGCGAAATGGCTCGCCGCATGCGGTCGAACCAGGACGGGGCCGCCGCAAAGAAGCATTACGGTGCCTGGCGCGATGGCGGAAAGGATCTCCGCGGTCTCGGAAGCCACGATGCTGGGCTTCCCCTGCGCAACCGCGACGCAGTTGTGCCAAGCCGCGCCCCCCACATCGGCGCCGCGAAGCAGGTAGACCGGCGTTGCGGCATCGACGCGCTCGCTCCAGGCGGCGACGATCGCTGCGATGTGATCGCAACCGGCCGCGGTCACCACGTGCACCGCCACGATGCGGCACGGCAGGGCCTCGGCTTCGTCCTTTAACCGTGAAATATCGGCCGGCGTCAGGGTGTCGAACGCGTCGATCCAGCGCCTGTACCTGGGGGCACCCATGGCCGCATAGCCCCGCCGCGCGCCGATCCGGACATAATCCTCGATCGCTGAGGCATAGCGCTCGATATAATGAGGGTAGGTCGACCGATAGAATTCCGAGTCGAACAGCGGTCCCGGGTCTCGAAGCTCATTCGCTCCATTGGCAACGAAGTGCTCCAGCAACCGAACGTTCTTCCCCGTAAGATCGGGGTTCCGGGCCGCGTACCACGCTTCATCGAAGAGGCCGTGGTGCTGGAGCAGGTATTCGAAGGACGGGCCGTCCTCCGGCAGCAACGCTTCCCTTTCGGCGAGCGGAGCGGTCAGCAAGCGCTCCATCACATCATCCACGGCCGCGTCCCGCGCTCCGGGATCGGCGGTGAAAACCCTGCGCAGGCTGATATAGGGGGACGGATCGCGCGCTTCGGTAAAGCCAAACTGGCGAAAGTGAACAACCGGATGGGCGCCGAATTGGGCCACTTCAGGATAACGGAACAGGTACCATTCGGCATCGAACAGGCCATGCGTGAGAAGCGCATCGTCGGGAACAACCGGGCCGGGCTCTGGCACAGGATGGAGCGGGGGCAGGTCGGCACGCGAGGTCCGTCGCGGCAGGCGGGACAACAGGGACTTGGCAGCCGACCACTTCATCGTTGAGATCCTGGCCCCCATGCGAACCGACGCCCATTGCCGACCATAGGGCCGGTCACAAGACAACCAAGCCACCGACTCCGGTCACCATGCTTTAGGGCAAGGCCGCCGCATTGTCCCCATGGCGTCTACGATGGCTTGGAAAAGCCGCTATCCCTCGCCCCCGGCCTGCATTAACCTCTCATTAACCCGCCGCCGCGGGCGGGAGCAGATGCTTGAGAATAAAACAACGCGGCCAGCTGACGAGGTGTTCGATCAAGCTGCCGACAAGCGTCATCCGTCGCTTCGGCCTCCTTGTCGCAGTTCTTGCGGTCGCGGCGGCTCAGCCGAGCCAGGCTCAGGTGCGGACACTTCCGCGCACCGGGGGCAATGCGGTCTTGAGCCGCGTCAAGCTGACCCTCAACAAGTCGCAAACGATCCGCCTTGCGGCACCCTTCGCAGATGTTCTGGTGGGATCGTCGGATATCGCCGATGTGGTTCCGCTCAGCGACAAGACGATCTACCTGCTGGGCAAGAAAATCGGCACAACCAATGTGTCGATCCTGGATGGCGATAAGCGGCTTGTCGGTCTTGTCGACGTCGAAGTGCGGCCCGACGTTCAGGCGATCGCCTCGCAGGTACGGCAAAGCACTGGCGAAGCCCATCTCACGGTCGACAGCCAGGGGGACCGGGTGCTGCTTGGTGGCCTTGCCGACGATGCGCCCGCTGTCGACCGCGCCATGCAGGTCGCGCCGCCCGGGACAGTGAACCTCACCCAGGTGCGGTCGCCCCAGCAAGTGATGCTGAAAGTCCGGTTCGTCGAGGTCAACCGCAACGCCGATCGTGAACTCGGCGTCCGGTTTCAGTCCGCCGGCCGCAATTCGATCATCTCGTCGGGCGTTTCCGGGAGTTCCACGAGCGTCAGCGGTTCCAGCACCACGACGGGGCTCCTGACCGGCACGCTCGGCACGGCCCTCAGCGCAGCGACCAGCGGCTCCGTGCCCTTCGGGACCATCGTTCAATCCTTCGGTGGCGGAGGCAGTCAGATCGATGTGTTCATCAGTGCTCTCGAGAGCCGCGGCCTCCTGCGCAGCCTGGCCGAGCCGAACTTGATCGCAAATTCGGGCGAGAAGGCTGAGTTCCTGGCCGGTGGCGAAATCCCGATCCCCATCGCCAACCAGACCACCAACGGGTCACCGCAGATCACCGTGTCCTACAAGGAATTCGGGGTGAAGCTCAGCTTCACGCCCACCGTCCTTAAAAACAGGCAGATCCACCTGGACCTCGAGCCCGAGGTGAGCAACATCGACCCGAGCCTGGCGGTCGCAGTCGGTGGAGGGATTTCGGTTCCGGGCTTGACGAAGCGCCGCGCTAAAACGAGCGTGGACCTGCACGATGGTCAGAGCTTTGCCATCGCGGGGCTGCTGCAAACGTCGTCCAACCGCACGATCGATCAGTTGCCTTGGCTCGGATCGGTTCCGGTGCTTGGCGCTCTCTTTCGCAGCACGCAATATCAGGCGAGCGAAACCGAGCTGGTGGTGATCGTCACGCCGGAACTGGTCAAGCCCGTGAAGCCCAACAACCCGCTGGCCTCGCCGCTCGACACCACAATCCCGGCGAATGACTACGACCTTTTCGTCGATGGCCGCACCGAGATCGCACGCAACCCACGCGCCGTCGTCACATCCAGGCATCAGATCATCGGGCCCTATGGGCACATTCTGCGGGCACCCCATGAAAGCGCGGCTTTGGCTGCCGATCCTGATACGGTTCTGAAGTGAAGCTGCCGCGACGACGCCTCGGCTCAACCCTCGGACTGCTGGTGCTCACGGCGCTGCCGGCCGCGTCGTGTTCGGAAACCTATCTGGCGCATCGCGACACCCTGTCGCCCGGATCGGGGGATGCCATCGCGGGTGACATCGCCAAGCAGGTCATCGATCCCTGGCCGGCAGCGGCCTTTCAGGACGGGCTGACCACCAGCGGCGAGCGTCTGCAGCATGCGATGGAGCGCTACAATAACCCGACAAGCGGCACCGCGGCGGCTGTGCCGAACGCATCGCCAGTTCCTGCGCTGAAATAACGCCGGGATCGCTTCGACGTGGTGTCGACGTTCATGGCCAGTGGTGTCGGTCTCCTCCTGATCTGGATCATGGTCGATGATCTCCGCCGCTATCGCATCCGCAATCGATGGGTGGGATGCCTGATCCTGGCCTTCGTGCTGGCCTGCGGGATGGCAGACCGCTTTGACCTGCTGGTTTCGCACGGCTTTTTCGCGACAGCGGGCTTTGCCGTTCTGGCCTGCTTGTTTTCCGTTGGGCTCATGGGGGGAGGCGATGCCAAGCTTCTCGCGGCTGCGCTGCTGTGGACGGGTCCCGAGGGATGTCTGCTTTATTCGATCCTGCTCCTGCCTTGCGCGATCGTCTATGTGCTGGGGGCGCGCTTTGCGGGGTGGCCGGCCCGGCGCAAGGCGCAAGGTTTGGAGATCCCGTTCGGCCCCAGCATCGCGGTCGCCTGGTTGGCCTTCATGGTGCTCGCGGTTTGGCTCGACGGGCCAGTGCCCCTTCCGCGGCCCAACGGTTGACACGTTGGAGCGTTAAGGAAATCCTCACCTTTCGAGTGGGGGCGCTCGTCGGCATCGTCGCGTACCAGGGCATCCAACAATGAAACAATTCCTTACACGGCTCCTGCGCGATGAGTTGGGAGCCGCCATGGTGGAATATGCGTTGCTGGTGGCGCTGATCGCCCTTGTGGCCATTGTCGGCGTTTCGTCGGTCGGCACCAACATCAACGCGCAGTTCAACCGCATCAGCTGCAAGATCGCGACCCCGTCGGCTGCCTGCGATCAGTGACGTCCGCGACGCGCGTCTCTCTCTTGGTCGCGCTGGTCATGGGCGCGATCGCGGCCTTTCTGGTGCGAGCGGTCTTGATCAACATGGCGGCCGGATCCGAGCGGGCCGGCCTGACCACCACCATCGTGGTGGCCAAGAAGCCGATCGCGTTCGGGGCGGCGCTGACGCTGGATAACCTGCAAGAGGTGCCATGGAAATCGGCGGATCCGCTGTCCGGATCCTTCGCCAAAGCCGGCGACCTGATCAAGGATGGACGTCGCCTGGCATTAGTGTCGATGCAGCGCGACGAACCGATCCTCGAGCAACGCGTCACCGGCCCCAACCAGCGCGCGACCTTGTCGACTCAGCTTGATGAAGGCATGCGCGCCGTGACGGTGCGGGTGGATGAGGTTCGCGGTGTCGCCGGCTTCATCCTGCCGGGCGACCGTGTCGACGTGATCACCACCCGGGGAGCCGGTGGCGGGCAAGACGCTGCGGCCTTCGCCGACATGCTGCTGCAGAACGTCAAGGTCTTAGCGATCGACCAACTGGCCGATGAGCGCCAGGACAAGCCCACGGTCGCCAGGGCCGTGACGCTGGAGCTTACCGTCAATCAGGCTCAGAAGGTCGTGCTGGCCGAAGAGATTGGCCGCTTGTCGTTAGTGCTGCGCCAGCCCAACACCGCCGACGAGAACAAGACCGCCAGGGTCACGGTCAATGATCTCGGTGGCGACGGCCAGGCGGCCCGGGACAAGCTTGCCGAAATGGAGAAGCGCCTTGCCGACATAAAGGCCGCCGATGACGCCGCACGCGCTCAGGCTGAGCGCGCAGCCGCACAGAAGATGGCCGATATGGACGCCCGGCTCCGATCGCTCGCCGCGCCGCAGTCAAGCATGGGGTTTGGCAAACCGCCGACGCCCCCTGCCACCAAGCCGGGCAGCTCTGTCGTGAACGTGATCCGCAACGGGTCGAAGACCGAAAGCTACACGGTATCAGCTGAGCGTTGATCCGCGCTATGCTCAATGGGGTCAGGCCGAGCGATCGTTTACATTCGTGCCGCTAGGGCTATTCAGTGCAGTGCTTCATCTTAGGTCCAGGACGCGACAGCGAATATTATGAGGCGCTGATTGCGACCACGCGTGAACTCGATCTTCCTTGCATCGATGTTCGCGACTTCGCGGATCTTGTGGCCGACAAGCGGTTCGGCGAAGCCGCCCATCCGCTCGTGCTGGTGCCTGACACTCCTGGGCACCGGCAGGCTATCGATCCTGTGATCGCTTTCGCGCGCGAACAGAATGGGCATGCCTTCGTGGCCTATCTGTCCGACGAGGTTGCGTCGGGCGACTACAAGCGCCTCGTCCGGACCAGTTTCGCGGAATGGATCACCTGGCGGGACTGCCGGGACGAAATGCGCGAGCTTGTGGCGCGGTTGACGAGCGCCACCGTGGCGGGGCGAACCGCCAAGGTGGTCAGCTTTCTGCCCGTCAAGGGAGGGGTCGGAAACACGACGCTGCTCATCGAGGTGGGGGCCTACCTGTCGTCGCGCCGCAAGCGGGGCGGCATGCGGGTTGCCATTCTGGACCTCAACCTGCAGGGCGGCTCGGTGGCGGACGCGCTTGATGTCGAGCCACGCTTCGATGTGGCGGAAATCGTCGGCCGACCCGAGCGGCTCGACGAGCAGCTGATCGACATCTTCACCAGCCGCCGGGGTGCGACGCTCGACATCTTCGCAAGCCCGCCCAATCGCATTGGACTCGACGCGGTCAGCCCGGAGATCGTTTTCACGTTCCTCGATGCCGTCTCCGATCGCTACGACGTCATCCTGCTTGATCTGCCGAGCCAGTCGATGAGTTGGAGCGACACCCTGCTTCAAGGGTCGGACGCTATCGTCTTGAGCACGGGCGAGAGCGTTCCCGCCCTACGCAAAATCGCCGCCTTCCTACTCCACCTCGACGGGCTGGCTGTCCCCGACAAGAAGCTCGCTGTTGCCGTGAATGCCGTCGAGGCCGATCTTCTGGGACGCGTCGCGCGCCGCGACGTCATCGAGCGTCCGCTCGCCAAGCGGACCACCTTTACAGTGCGTCGCGACGACAAGGCGACCATGAGCGCCCTCGACCTCGGCCGCCCCTTGTTCGAGATGGCCGCCGGCAGCAAGGCCGCCAAGGACATGAAGCGGATCGCCGAATGGGTCGAAGCCGTGACCGACCTCGCCCAGGTGGCGGCACGGAGCGGTCCGCCAGCCTCGACGAAACGCAAGGCCGTGGCATGAAGGCCGGCTTCTCCGATCGCTGGCGGGGGCCGGTTACCGCCCCCGCGGTGTCCTTGGCCGAGCCTGAGCCCGCACCGCCGCGGGCATCTCCGTCACCTGCGCCGAGCCTCCCCAAGGAGGTCAGCAAGTCCGCCGGCGACGCCCTCATCGACGCTAAGGTGGAACTGCACGGCCGCATCATTGATGAATTCAACCTCTCCCTGATCGATCGCGTGTCGAGCGACGACCTCGCCCGGCAGGTCACGCGTTTCGTGGCGGACCATGTGCTGCGGGAGCGGCTCGCCCTCAACCAGCGCGAGCTCGAGGCCTTCGCGGCGGAGGTGCTGGATGAGATGGTTGGCCTCGGGCCGATCGAGCCGCTGCTCAAGGACCCGACCGTCACCGACATCCTGATCAATGCCCACATGTCGGTCTATGTCGAGCGCAACGGGCAGCTCGAATTGAGCCGCGTGCGGTTCAAGGACGAAAGCCACCTGCTGCGCATCGTCAATAAGATGGTGTCGGCAGTCGGCCGCCGCGTGGATGAATCATCGCCCATGGTGGATGCGCGTCTGCCCGACGGCTCACGCGTCAACGTCGCGATCCGGCCGGTCGCGGTTGACGGTCCCTTGGTGTCCATCCGCAAATTCGCCAAGCGGCCGATCTCCATGGATCGGCTCGTCGAACTCGGGGCGTTGCGGCCCGCGATGGCGGACCTGCTGAAGGCGGCGGTGCGGGGGCGCATTTCGGTAATCGTCTCCGGCGGCACGGGCTCGGGCAAGACCACCATGCTGAACGCGCTGTCGTCCTACATCTCGCCGGGCGAGCGCCTCATCACCATCGAGGATGCGGCCGAGCTGCAGCTGCAGCAGCCTCACGTGGCGCGCCTCGAAACCCGCCCACCGAGCGTTGAGGGACGCGGCGAGATCCGGCAGCGGGAGCTTCTGAAGAACGCCCTCCGGATGCGGCCCGACCGCATCATCCTCGGCGAGTGCCGCGGCGAGGAGGCTTTCGACATGCTGCAGGCCATGAATACGGGTCACGAAGGGTCGATGACCACCATCCATGCCAACACGCCGCGCGACGCCCTCGGACGCATCGAGCAGATGATCGGCATGGCGGCTGCAAACATGTCGGCCGCCTCCATCCGCGGCCAGATCGCCGCCGGTATCCAGCTGATCCTGCAACTGCAGCGCATGCCGGACGGTAGGCGCCGCGTGACCAGCATCGCCGAGGTGACCGGCATGGAAGGCGAGGTGATCCAGATGCAGGAGATCTTCAGCTTCACGCGCGAGGGCGTCGATGCGGCCAACAACGTGGTCGGCCATTTCCGGGCCGCCGGCGTGCGCCCCCATTTCCTTGCGGAGTTGAAGGCCCAGGGCATCGAGGTGCCGTCCCTGGCTTTCGATCCGCGCGCGAACCTGTAGCGATGAACGGCTTCTGGCTCATCACGGTCCTGGTCTTCGCGCTGGTCGCGGTCGCGACCCAGCAGCTGCAGCACGGTCTTGGGGGGTGGAAGCGCACGCGCCGGGATCGTCAAAGGCGGTTCGCTTCGCTGGATCCGACGTTGCCCGCAGAAGGGGCCGCCGATCTGCAACGCCGCGTGTCGCGCTGGGAGCGCATCGGCCTCTTCCGCGCGGTCGCCCGCCTGGTGGTGCAATCGGGCACGGCTTTGTCGCCCCTTATGTTGACGCTGATCGTTGCCGGCCTGACGCTCGCCGGTTTCGTGATGTTGCCCGTGCCGGGGTCAGCCCTGCGAGGCCTTGCCGCCCTCCTGACGGCGATGCTGCTTCTTGGCGGCTGGTTGCGCCTACGGCGGGCCCGACGCCTGGCGCGGTTTGGCGAGCAATTGCCTGATGTCATCGACGTGATCGTGCGCAGCCTGCGGGCCGGCCACCCCTTGTCGGTGTCGTTGAACCTCGTGGCCCGCGAGATGCCGGCTCCGGCCGGCCCCGAATTCGCGCTAGTGGTCGACGAGGTGAACTACGGCCGTAGCCTCAGCGAGGCACTCGACAACCTGTCGGAGCGGGTCGGCTATCCCGAACTGCGCTTCTTCGTGGCCGCCACCGCCATCGCGCACCAGACCGGCGGCAACCTCGGCGAGATCCTGTCGCGCTTGTCGCGCCTGTTGCGCGAGCGCTTCCGCTTGTCGCGTCGCGTGCGGGCCTTATCGGCGGAAGGCCGCTTCAGCGGTTATGCCTTGAGCGTGCTGCCTGTGGCGCTGTTCGGCCTCATCAACCTGGTCAGCGCATCCTATTACGCCGAGTTCTGGAAGAGCGCGGCCGCTACGCCAATTCTGGCGGCCAGCCTCGGCCTCCTGCTCGCCGGCAATCTGGTGATCTACCGCCTCGTGAACTTCAAGGTGTGAGGATGGCGGAGCTTCCGGTTGTGTTGCCCCTTGTGACGCTGCTGGTCTTCGCCGGCGTCGGCCTGTTGGTGTTTGCCGGCTTGCAGGCGCT
Source organism: Lichenihabitans sp. Uapishka_5 (assembly GCF_033947565.1). Taxonomy (NCBI): domain Bacteria; kingdom Pseudomonadati; phylum Pseudomonadota; class Alphaproteobacteria; order Hyphomicrobiales; family Lichenihabitantaceae; genus Lichenihabitans; species Lichenihabitans sp. Uapishka_5. The sequence continues at coordinate 5,154 of NZ_JARPVX010000025.1, read as the reverse complement.
CGGCGAGCGGGAGCGCGTTGGTCGCCGTGTCAAGGCTCTGTCAAGCGTGGGCCGGGCCGGGCCGCTCGATGTCGCCGGCCCGCAAGAGCCCTGGTTCGCCATCGATCCGGCGCGTCTTGGGCTCGACACCCGAGCCCAGCGCACGTTGCGCGCCGCCCTCATCCGGGCTGGCTTCTTCGGTCCTGCGAGCGTGTCGGCCTACGCGGTCATCCGGGTGGCGCTGCTGGCCGGTTTTCCCCTCATAGGCTTCCTGATGGCGCCGCTGGCCTTTGGGTCCGGGGCGCTACCGGGTCGGGTCGTGTTGGCGCTGCTGCTCTTCGCCGTCGGCTATTACCTGCCGAAGGCAGCCATCAGCCGTCTGCAGCAGCGCCTCGAAGGCGAGTACCGCCTGATCTTCCCCGATTTCCTGGACATGCTGGTCGTCTGCGTCAATGCCGGCCTAAGCCTAGAGGCCGCGCTCGACCGGACGGCGCGTGAGCTTGGAGAAGGTGCGGTGGCGTTCCGGGCCAACCTCGACCTGATGGCGGGCGAGATGCGGGCTGGCAAAAGCACGAGCGATGCCCTCAAATCCTTGTCGGAACGGCTTGGGCTGCCGGAAGCCCGCGCCTTTGTGGCGCTGTTGCAGCAGACGATCGAACTCGGCACCGATGTGGCGCAGGCGCTGACCACCTTCTCGGACGAGATGCGCGACAAGCGCATGTCGAGCGCAGAAGAAAAGGCCGCCGCCTTGCCGCCCAAGCTGACGATCCCGCTCGGGTTGTTCATCTTCCCCGTGGTGCTGATCGCCGTGCTGGCTCCGGCCGTGCTGAAGGTGATGGGCGCGTTCGGCCGGTGAGGCGGGGTGCCGACCCTGCGCCGTCCAACACGGGCCCCGACCCCGCCGGGCCTGAGGCGGGCGCCGCGATCCTGGAATTTGCCCTGGTGCTGCCCATCCTGCTGGCCCTGTTAGGGGGCGCCTTCGAGTTCGGACGCGTTCTCCTCGTGCGTCACGCGATGATTGAGGGTGTGCGCGGCGGGGCCCGCTACCTGGCACGCCTGCCGGATCCGCGCTGCGAAGCCGGCATCTGCGCCCCCGGGGTCGCGCGCGCCGTGGCGATCGCGCGGGACACCATCGTGGGCCTGACCGGCATTGCGCCGACCGCGCTGGCGATCTTGCCCGAGGCACGTCCCGACGCCGCCACGGTCACCATGCGGGCCAATCTCAGCCTCGATGTCGATCTGCTGCGCTTCACCGGCCTCGGGCCCCGGATCTCCGTGACCGCGGTCGACGAGGAGGCCCGCATTGGCGAATGACCTCGCAACGGACGAGGACGGCGCCGCCCTCGTCGAAGCGGCCTTGGTTCTCCCCATCGTCCTGTTGCTGGTCTTCGGCCTGACCGAGGTGAGCTTCTACGTCTGGACCCGCAGCCTCGCCGTGAAGGCGGTGCAACTGGGGGCCCGCCAGGCCGTGGTGTCGAGCCCTGTCGCGATCGGACCGGGATTGGACCCCGTCGACAGCATGGGGTTCTGGAACGGGCTGACGCCGGGGCTGCGCTGTTTTCCCGCCGCCGATGGCGGAGGTAGTCCTTGTCCCGGGTTCCAGGTTCGGTGCGGGATGAGCGCCGGCTGCGCGTGCAAGGGTGAGGCCTGCGGCTTCACCTTCTCGGCCGCACGCCTCCAGCCGATTCTGCGCGCCGTGAAAGCCGTTCTGCCGGACGCCACCGCGGAGAACATCGAAGTGTCCTATGCCACCAACGGCCTCGGCTATGCGGCCCGGCCTGGCCCCGTGCCGGTCGATGTCGAGGTCCGCTTGGTCGGCTTTTCCTACCATCCGCTCTTCCTGGGCGACATCTTCGGGCAGGCCTTGCCGATCACAGCCTCGGCAATCCTGCCCGGCGAAAGCCTGAGCACCCGGTGATGCGGCCGATGCGCCCGCGCTTGTCTCTTCGATGTGTGTTCGGCCGCCAGGATGGTTTCATCCTCGTCTTCATGGCGGTCGCCGTGCCGGCCCTGCTGGCTCTGGTCGGCTTGGCGCTCGATGGCCTCAGCCTCGTGTCGCTCGATACGCGGACCGCCAACCTCGCCGATGCGGCGGCCCTGGCGGCGGCGAACCGGCTCGACCGTTCAGCGGCCGCGATCCCGGCCGCACGGGCGGCGGCCCTGGCGCTGGTCAACGAGGCGGCGCCATCCTGGCGAGGCGAAGCCAAGCCGCGATTGAGGTTCCGCTTCGCCCGCACGCTCGCTGACCTCCGCCAGCGCGGCGGCCCGACCTTGCTCGACTCGGGTGGTCCGGACGCCGAATACGTGGAGGTGCAGGCTATTGCCCCGACGCTCACGACGAGCTTCCTCCAGCTCGTGGGCGCAGGGGCGAAGCCGATCCTGCGCCGGGCGGTGGCCGAGTCGCATTATTTCGCTTGCGACGTCACGCCCGCGCTCTTGTGCAGCCCCGATCCTGCCGCCTTCGCGGCAAAGGCTCGGCCTGGACAGCAATACCTGCTGCGCATGGATGGCAATACGGTGGCGGGCTCCGTCGGCTTGCTGGACCGCCCGGACAGATCGGATGCGCGGCAAGTCTTGCGAACCCTCGCCGACGACGCGCCGGGGTTCTGCTACGCCGACGGAGTGGCGCTGCGACGCAACATCGCCCCCGCGGATTATGACGAGGCGATCAACGTGCGCTTCGATCATTACGCCGGCCGCACGGGCCCCATCGCCCCCGATCTGGTTGTCTTCCCGCCGGCGCCGGACATCATTCAGGGGCGCCATCCCGCCAGCTGCGTGTCGCCCCCTCAAGGGGCCGACATCAACCCGCCCTACCATCTTCCGAGGGACTCGGCCTACGGCGGCATCCGCCTGACGGGATTATGGGACCAGGGCACGGGGGACTGGAAGATCGCCCCGCCGGTCGGCGGCACCGGTCTCGATCCGCGCAGCGCACTCGAGGAATATCTGGCCTGGAATCACGCCAACAAGGGGGTGGAGCTGCTCGACCGCTTCCGCAACGCCCCGACCCGCTACGACCTGTATCTGGCGGAGCTCGGCCTCACGCGGGATGCCGAAACCACACCGGTCGACACCCGCTCGCTCGGTGCGGTCGCGACCACGCTGCCGACCGGCGGACCGACCACCGGCCCCTTGAGCCTCGCACGCGAACATCCGGCGCCGTTCTGCTACGCGGGTGCCCGCCCTGCCACCGCGGCACGGCGGCGTATCCTCTACTTTTCGCTAGCGAATTGCGCGGCTTTCCCGGAAGGGGCCACGGCCGGCAGTCTGTCCCGCCACGTGGCCAAGTTCTTTCTCACCGAGCCGACCGAGCTCGGGGCGACGCTGGTCGAATTCGTCGCCATGCTCACCCCGGGCCAGGATGACGGCAAGTTCCGTCACGTTGTCCAGCTCGTGTCAGCCGATTGAAGTCCGGCAGCAACGAGGCTTATGGGCCGCCTCACAAAGTGCTGAATGGTCCGGCACATCCGATGAGCCGTTTCGACCGGCACTTGTTTAGCCATGGGGCCGAGACTTGCTTCACCACCCTCGTGTCCACGCCTCCGTGGGGTCGATCTCGATGCGATTGACAAACTGATGGGATGTCGCAGGGCTGGCGTACTCGTCGGCAATTGCCGCGGCGCCCCGTGCGGCGCAGGTGGCTTCTGACATGTCGGTGGCTTGCGTCAGACTCTTAATGTTCGGGATCGCCGGGCTGCTGCTGGGCATCGGCCCGGGGTTCGCGGCCGCCTGGGACGTTCAGGTCGCGCCAGGTGCCTGGTCTTTGGAGGCGTTCGGAACCGATGTCGTAGTGCTGCGGAGCGCGCCCATGCGGCCGCGATCGGGCGACGTCTCGTTTCTGCTCGCCTGCTCGGCTGCTGACCGCCGCATGCGGGTTTCGCTCCCCCCCGACCGCATGGCCAAGGCGGCGGGGAGCGGTGCCGGTGGCTCGATCTTGATCACGGCCGTGAGCCACGGCCGGACGCAAGGCGGCGCCGTCATGCGCTTCAAGCTGGCCGCTCCAAGCACGTTGGTGGGGGATGGATCGGGGACGCGTCTCGATGATCCCGTCATGCACCTGGCCTCGACGCTTGCCGCCGGCGCCCAAGACCTCGATCTGTTGCTATCCTGGGGGCCGTCGCCCCCATTGTTGACAAAGCTCGATGTTTATCGCCTGTCGATGCGTGGTGCAGCGCCTCAAGAGGACGATGTCGCGCATTTTATCGCCGCCTGCCGGCGAACGACCTCCTCAGCGGGACCGTTAACGAAATGAGGAGTGTTCCGGTGCAAGGTCGACCACGCGGAACCATGCCGACGGCCGTCAATCGCGCCCAAGCGTTCGGATCTGCCGGAGCGAGATGATGCCGCGCTGGGGCTTGATTTTGATATGCTGCGGCATGGCTCTGCTCGGCGGATGCGAGACGGCGCCAGTTGTGGATGCCCCGGCGCCGCCACTACCCGACGTGGCGCCCCTCGCCTCGAATGAATTGAGCCGCCTCGGACGGCTCGATCTTGCGGCCGGCAACAGCGGCCTCGCCGAGCAACATTTCCGCGGCGCGGTGGAGAAGAACGGCAACGATGCCGACGCGTGGCTCGGCCTCGCGGCGGCTTACGACAACCTCAAGCGCTTCGACCTCGCAGACCGCGCCTACGATCACGCCATCAAGCTTCAGGGCACGACGTTCGAGATCATCAACAACCTCGGATATTCCTACCTTCTGCGCGGGGATCGGACACGCGCCCTCGCCGAGTTGCAGAAAGCTGCCGCAATGCAGCCGAACAACGACGTCGTCCGCAACAATATCCTCCTGCTGCGCTCAGGCGACCTCCCCAATCGATCCGCGAACCCATGACGTCTACATTATTGATGTAACCGATGGCGAAGGAGCCGGAGGAACAGTATTTGGTCTTCCCAATCACGATCGCGATACCGGGTCTCCTATTCCAGGCCGGTGCGCTTGCGAATGCTGCCTACGCGGCAATGTCATGCGTATAGCGTGCGATAGGCAGCGCTTAGGTATAGCTGCTTTCCGGAGCGAGCTCCTGATCGCTGAATGGCGTAGATGGGCGCGATCCGGTCCAGCTACTCTACAGCGCGTTCGGGCCGAGAGCGGTCCGAAGACTTCGGAACGGCTAGGGCATCGGATACTCAATCGCACGCGTAGCCTGCGTGCTTGAGGTAGTTCCAGCATT
>NZ_JARPVX010000024.1:0-48788 GCF_033947565.1 Lichenihabitans sp. Uapishka_5 | reverse complement strand
CCTTGAGAGCGACGCTGCGGCCGTCGCGTTCCAGCACGGCACCTTCGGCGTCGATGCTGGCCAGGTGCCAGCCGCCGATATCGGCGCCAAGCGCCGTCCAGGCCGTCGCTCCACCCGCGACGCCCAGCATGGCGCGGCGGACCCGGCCATCGAGCAGCACGCCCGTGATGGTGATGTCGGCAAGCGGCGGCGGCGCGGCGGCGCCCCGCAGGTCGTCGATCGAACCCGCGATGGTTTCCGGGCGCCGCTCAGGATCGAACAAGGCGATCCGCAAGGCCGGAGGCGGGTCGCCGGAGGCCGCATGGGGCTGCGGCGCCGGCACCAGCGCGGCCGCCATCCCCCCCTCCGCGTCGTCCGGCTCGGGCGGGGCGTCGGACCACACGGTGGCGAGCGTCATCAAGGCGGCGGCCAGGAACAACACCCGCACCAGGGAGGTGCGCACCAGGAGGATCGCGGTGGAGATCATCGGCGCGACCTCATGGGAGCGCGGCCTCGGTCGGGACCGGCGGCGCCTTGCGGGCGACCGCCGGGGCCACAAGCACCGCCACCCGCAGGTCGGCGCTGACCACGAAGGGCTTGCCGTGTTCGGGATCGGCCGAGCGCGACGGCGTCACCTCGATGCGTGGCACCACAAGATAGGGGCTTCGCCCCTCGATCGCCTTGAGAAACCCGTACAGGCCCGCCTGGGTGCCGCGCAGGTGCACGGCGCTCACCCGCGTCACGGGCTCGGCCGGCAGCGGCTCGGTACCGTCGACGATCACCTGCTGGCCCTCGGCCGCCTGGGTGACGGCGCTGGTCAGCGCCGCCGCGGCATCGGCGTCCGCCGGCAGGATCGGGGCCGGGCCGCCCTTGCGGGGCACCAGGCGGTCAAAGGCCGTGCGGGCCGCCGCGAGCTCGCGCAGCCCTTGCAACTGCGCCTGCCGGGCGGCGATCTCGCGCTGGCCTTCGGTGAAGCTCAGCAGCGCCGACACCGCGAGGTGGCCGATCAGCGCGACGCCGCCGATCAACAGCCCCAGCGCCAGCAGGCGCCGCACCAGGGGAAAGCGCAGCATGGCTCAGGCCCCCGGCTGCAGCGGCGCGGGGCGCAGCTTCAGCCTGAGCGTGAAGGGGACGCCCTCGTCGCCGTCGGGCTGCGCCGTGTTGTGGCCGACCGTGAAGACCCGCGAGGCGCCAAGCGCCCGCTCGAGGTTGTGGGCCGAGGCGGTGCGCCCCTGGATGGTGACCACGTCCTTTTCCATGAAGACGTGGTCGAGGTGGCTGTCAGCCGGCAGGCTCGCCGCGAGGCTGTCCAGCACACCGGTGACGGGGAAGTTGCGCCGCGCCAGAAGGGCGTCGCCGATCAGTTGCAGCGGCCCCCGGGCGAGGCCCGGCCGGAGCGCCACCGCGTCGGTCGCATCCGCGATGGCAGCGTCGAGGTCCGACAAGGTGCCGGCCTGCCGCAGAAAGGCGGCCGGCACGATGGCCAGCACGGCCATCACGGCGGCGGCGACCAGCACGCGGCGGGCTGCCTGCAGGTTGGGTGGCTCTGTTCCGGCCAGAACGTCGTTGCGGATCAGGTCGACCGGCAAACAATGACGCCCGGCCGCATCCTCCACCGCGATGGCGGTCACCGCCACGCCGTGAGCCGCGAGACCCCCGAGGGCGGCCTCCGTGTCGCGGCGCTTCAGCACCACCTGCTCCACCATCACCAAGCCGGGCTCGCTCCCCGGGTCGCGCACATACCAGTCCCAATGGGCGGTGCCGGCGTTGAACGGCGTGCCGATCTCGAGTTCGGACGCAAGGATCGTGGCGGCGCGCCCTAGCATGCGGCGCGGCAGCTCGCTTTGCCGGATAAAGCATCGGCCATGCGGCACCACCAGCCGCACCCGGCCCTGCTTGCGGCGCCCCTTCAGGCGATGTGTCGCCTCGGCCAGTCCGGCCATGTCGCCCGGCATGACCGCGGTGGTCTGGCCGGCGCGGTCGCGCAGCACCCATCCGTCGCGGTCGAGCCGCAGGTCGGCATCATACAACCGCCGGCGACGCTCGCGCAGGCGCCGCGGCACGAGACCGCGCAGTTCCGCCATCCACCAGGCCAGGGCGCCCTGCAGGAGGCCCGTGGCGGACTGGGCCAGCCTTCCCCTCATGGGAAGGCGGCCGGGGTCGGCGGAAGGGATCGCATGACGGCTCGGCCGGGCTCCTGGATGACACTGCCGCCGAGGCTACGCAGGCGGTGTTTAAGGTTTGTTAACGGCGTTCTTCCATCGTCATGGCTATCGAGACGCGGCGCGGCGCCCTGCGTCGTTCCCCCTTTGTCACCGCAAGGAGCCAGCGTGCCCAAGGCCTTCGGGATCCTGCGCGCGCTGGCGCCACGGCCCAGGCGCCCTGACCCCGAGGCGCACGGCGACGCCGTGGCGACGGTGGCCGCCCCGGTCGAAGCCGCGGTGGTGCCGGCGCGCGACGTGCTCCACTTCGTTTCCGCGCTGGTGGCGTCCGGACGGCTCGATGCCGCGCACGAGAACCGGGCCGCCGCGGCGCTGCGCCAAACCATGTCGGGCACCGACTGCTCCATCCTGACCGACCTCGGCCTGATCGAGGAGGTCGACCTCGTGGCCGCCCTGGCAGAGTTCCACGACAGTCCGGTGGCGACCGCCGACACCCTGCCGGCCGAATGGCCGTCGGTCGGGGCCGTGCCGTCCGCCTTCTGGAGCCGCAGCCGCATGCTGCCGCTCGCCGACGAACCCGACCGGCTCCGCGTCGCCGTCGTCGACATCTTTGCGGCCGACAAGCGCGAGGCGCTGGCGCACCTGCTCGACAAGCCCGTGGTGGCGAGCGTCATCGGGGCCTCGGTGTTCGAGACCGCGTTGCGGACGCTCGGCAGCGGCGAAGAGGCGGCCCACGACCTGCCGGGCGACGCGGGCGACGCCGCCGACGACCTGGCGCGACTGCAGGACGTGGCCAGCCAGGCCCCCATCATCCGGCTCGGCTCCCGCCTGCTGAAGACCGCCTTCGAGCTCAACGCGTCCGACATCCATATCGAGCCGGGCGAGGCCGACATCCGGGTGCGCTACCGCGTCGACGGCGTGCTGGTCGGGGCCGAAACGCTGCCGAAGGCCGTCCAGATGGCGCTGACGACGCGTTTCAAGATCCTGGCCGGGCTGAACATCGCCGAACTGCGGCTGCCCCAGGACGGGCGCATGAAGGTGGTCGACCGCGGCGCCGCCACCGACCTGCGCGTCGCGGCGCTGCCGACCGCCAACGGCGAGGCGCTGGTGATGCGCATCCTGCGCCAGTCCCGCAAGGTCGGCACGCTCGGATCGCTCGGCTTCTCGGCCGCCGCCGAGGCGCGGCTCGGCACCATGATCGGCCGGCCGAACGGCATCGTGCTGGTGTCGGGCCCGACCGGCAGCGGCAAGACCACGACGCTCTACACGGCGCTCGCGATGCTGAACGGCACCGAACGTAAGATCATCACGGTCGAGGACCCGGTGGAATACCGGATCGCCGGTGTGTCCCAGGTTCAGACCCATGCGGCCATCGGGCTCGATTTCGCCACGGCGCTGCGCTCGATCCTGCGCCAGGACCCCGACATCGTGATGATCGGCGAGATCCGCGACGGCGAAACGGCCCGCATCGCCGTGCAGGCGGCGCTGACCGGGCATTTGGTCTTGTCCACCATCCACACCAACTCGGCCGCCGCCACGGTGACGCGGCTCGTCGAGATGGGCATCGAGCCCTACCTGATCGCCGCGACCCTGAACGGCGTCGTGGCCCAGCGCCTTGTGCGGTCGCTGTGTTCGGCCTGCGCCCAGCCCGAGCCCGGCAGCCCCCATCGGATGCGTCCCGGTGGCTGTCCGCAATGCAGCCAGGCCGGGTTCAAGGGCCGCTCCGTGGTGGGCGAGGTGATGCCGGTCGACGCCATCCTGCGCGACCTCATCACCGACAAGGCCACGGCCGGCACCCTTGAGGCGGCCGCGATCCGGGCCGGCATGGCGACGCTCGCGGTCAGTGCGCTCGCCAAGGTGGAAGCCGGGGAAACGACGCTCGAGGAGGTGTTGCGCCACATCGACCTCGGCCCGGCGTCGGTGCGGGCGAGCTGATGCCGAACTATGCCTTCAAGGCCTTCGATGCACGCGGCGCCCTGGTGGAGGGGCGGGCCGAGGCGCCCAGCAAGGCCGACGTTTCGGCCCAGGTGCTGCGCCAGAACCTGCGGTTGATCTCGGCCGAAGAGGTCGGGGCCGGCGGGTTCTGGACGCGCGACTTCAAGTTCGGCGGTCGGCCCAAGGCCCGGCAGGTGGTGGATTTCGTGCGCGAGCTCGCCACCCTGACGGAAGCCGGGCTGACCATCGACCGGGCGCTGCGGCTGGTGGCCCAGCATGCGCCCGCCACGCTGAAGCCGCGGCTGAACGCCGTGATCGAGGCCGTGGTGGCGGGCTCCAGCTTCTCGCAGGCGCTCGGCCAGCACCGCGACGTGTTCAGCCACGACGTGATCGAGGTGATCGCGGCCGGCGAAAAGACGCGCGCCTTCCCGACCGTGCTGCGCAACCTCGCGGGATCGCTCGAACGGCGCGGCGCCATCCGGCAGCGGCTCGTGTCCGCCATGGTCTACCCGGCCATGCTGGTGGTGATGTCGATCGGTGCCATCGCGGTGGTGTTGACCGTGCTGGTGCCGGCGCTGGCGCCCTTGTTCGACGATCCCGGCGTCACGCCGCCGCCGCTGATCCGGCTGGTCAACGGCGTCAACGCCACGGTGGCGCAGTCCTGGCCCCTGATCCTGGCCGGGATCGCGGCGGCTGCGGCCGGGATCGTGGCGCTGGTGCGCCATCCGGGCCTGCGCCGATGGGTCGCCGAGGCGTCCCTGCGGGCGCCGCTGCTCGGCCCCATCCTGGTGGGGGTCGAGGCTGGCCGGCTGTGCCGGGTGCTGGGCACGCTGGTGTCGGCCGACGTGTCGCTGCCGGCCGCCATCGCGGCCTCGCGCACCATCCCGAACAACCCCGTGTTTCGCGATGCCGTAGCGGAAGCCGGGCGCCGCATGGTGGAAGGCGCCCGCCTGTCGCAAAGCCTCGACCGCCTGCAGCCCTACATGCCGGTGGTGCTCAACCTCATCGCCACCGGTGAGCAGGTGAACCGCGTCGGCGAGATCCTGCTGCATGCGGCCGACATGCAGGAAACCGAATCGCAGACCCGCATCGAGCGGCTGATGGGCTTGCTGGTACCGCTGCTGACGGCCGGCATGGGGCTGACGATCGGCGGCCTCGTGTTCTCGGTGATGAGCGCCATCCTCAGCGTCAACGACCTGGCTACGGCGCATTGACGGGAGACCGCACGGCCGGCTTCACGCTGATCGAGGCCATCATCGTGCTGGGCCTGATGGCGCTCGGCATGGCGCTGCTCGGGCCGATGGTGCGGCGCGGCACCTCCCCGCGTGATCTCGAGGCCTTCGGCACCCGGGTGGCCATCGAGGCGCGGCGGGCCCGTACCGAATCGATGCGCCTCAACGTGGAAACCGCGCTGGTGTTCGATGCCCCCGGTCGCGCCTTCCTGGTACGGCCGGGGCAGGGCCGCTTGCCGGTGCCGCACGACGTGACGGCGACGCTGGTGACGAGCCGCAGCATGGACGACGGCGAGCGCCCGACGATCCGCTTCCTGCCGGACGGCCGCTCCAGCGGGGGCGAGGTGCGGTTGAGCCTTCCTGGCGCTACGGCGGTGCGCATCGCGGTGGACTGGCTGACGGGCTGGCCGCGGCGGGTGACGCCGTGAGGCGCCGCGGAACGCGGGGCGACGAGGCGGGCTTCACGCTGGTCGAGGTGCTGGTCGCCTTCTTCATCGCGGCCCTGACACTGACCATGGCGCTCAAGGTGCTGGGCGAGGGGGCCGGCTGGGCGCGGCGCGGCCCCGCCACGGCCTTGCGCCTGGAGGAAGCCGCCTCGCTGCTCGACGCGACCCTGGCCGAGCCGGGCCTCGCTCCGGGCGAGCGCACCGGGCGCTTCGCCGATGGGGCGCCCTGGCGTCTGCGCGTCGTCGATGTGACGGCCGAGGTCGTGCCCGGGGCTCCCGCCCAACTAATGCGGGTCGAGGTGCTGGCCGGTCCGCGGCAGGGCCCCGCCCTGTTGTCCACCCTGGCCACCGTGGCGCGGGCGGCGCCCTGATGCGGCGCGCTGCGGAACCGACGGCCGGCACCATCGAGGACCCGCGTGCGGGCCTCACCCTGATCGAGATGATCATTTCCCTGGCGATCGGCGCCCTGGTGATCGCCTTCGTGGCTGAGGGGACCGGCATGATCCGCAGCTTCGGCCGGCTCGGTGCCGCCGTATCGGCCCAGGACGAAACCCTGGCAGTGCGCGACCACCTGCGCGCGACCGTGGCGGCGGCGCTCGGCGGCGGCACCGGGCCGCAGGCCATGGGCTTCGCCGGGGTGGAGGACACGGCGGTGTTCAGCGTGCCGGGCGACCGCCTGCTCGAATCGGGGGCCTCGGTGCGCATCACCCTGGCGGCGCTGCCGGATCACGGCCGCATGGCCCTCGTCGAGACCCGGGCGCCGATCGGCCAGGAAGGAAGCGGCGATCCGCAGACGCGGACGCGTCGCCTCGTCGGGGGTGCCGCGGCGGTCGGCTTCCGCTATTACGGCGCCTTGTCGGGCGATGCCGCCCCCGGCTGGGCGCGCGACTGGACGGACCCCGAGGCCACGCCGCGCCTGATGCGCATCGACGTGACCTTTCCGCCCGGCGACCCGCGTCGCTGGCCGCCCTTCGTGGTGTTGATGCCGACCGCCCGCAGCCCTGCCGCAGCCGCACTGGCGACAGTCGGCAAGACAGCGGCCGCCGCGGTGCCCTCGACGCCCTGACCCGTCAGCCCGGATTGTCGCCGGCCTTCATCGGGTGGGTGCTGGCGAGGTCGCCCTCGTGGCCCTGCGAATACACGTCGAACTCGGCGGTGCGGCCCGGCATGCGGTAGGCGTAGCGTTTGTGCCAGGGGTCCAGCAGGCCGCTGCTGTTCTTCAGGTAGGGGCCGTGCCAGCCGGCCGCGCCGTCGGGCGCGCTCAGCAGGGCTTCGAGGCCCTGCTCGGTAGAGGGATAGGAGCCGACGTCGAGATAGTAGAGCTCCAGCGCCGAAGCGATGTTCTTGGCCTGCACCTGCGCCGTCTGGGCCTTGGCGCTCGAAAAATAGCCGAGCACACGGGGCGCCATCAAGGTGGCCAGCATGCCCACGATGCCGAGCACCACCAGCAGCTCCACCAGGGTGAAACCGTCCTGTCCCCGGCGCGGCGCCGATGGGGCCGTCCGGCTGCGCCGCGCCACGATGGCGCCAAGGCTGCGAAGTCGGCGGAGAAGCCGTGTCTGCCGCATGGGAATGATCGTCCTTCGTTGTTCGACCGCGACGATCGAGATTTCAACACCGATTCGATGGACCACACTAGAGTTTCCGGACATTAACAAAAGCCTTCCCGCCAAAGTACAACCGATCGGGACAGGGTGCTTCGGCTGTATTTGCGACGCGGGAGCGTGCGGCTCGACTAGGGGCAGCTTCACGACATGAGCGCAATTCGATGCAATTGCTTGACGAAGCTCTGACGTGTCTCCCGAGCCGCCGACGTGAGAGGGCCGCGTGCTCGCCCTCTGCCGCATTGAGTCGACGGGGCGTCGCGGTGTAGACCGGATCGCTGGCCGATCGGAGCCGGCGTGGGAGGCCTGGGGCACGATGAAGGGGCTGGCGCCGATGCTGCTCGCGGCCCTGATGGTGTGCGGCCCCGCGACCCCATGGCAGGCCCAGGCGATGCCGGGCCGGTTCTTCGCCTCGCCGCGGCAATGCGAAGGCGCCAAGGCCATCGCGCCCGCGGCCTGCCGCACCGCCTTTGCCAATGCCCTGGCGGAATTTGCGGCCAAGGCGCCGAGCTATCCGTCGCGGCGTGCCTGCATGAAGGCTTTCGGGCCCTGCATGCCCTGGCCGATCGGCACCCGCCGCTATTCGAGCTTCCGGCCGCAATGGATCGGCATCGTTCTGGCCGCCGATGCTTCGGTGGCTCCCGCCGTGGCGCCTGGGCGTTTGCGGCTCGACTTTGCGACGCAATCGACCGCCAGCCTGTCGCCGGCCGCCGTGGCGCCGACCGGGCCGGCGCCCGACCCCGAGGGGGACCATCCCACCATCCTGACGCCGGATCGCGACGATACGGTGTCGCGCTTGCCGACGCCGCGGGCCGGTGGCGGTTTCACGGTGATCGACGGCGTGCTTACCTATCCGGCGCCGGCGCGCTTCCAGCCTAAAACGAGATAGTTATGACGGCCGCGGCCCCTCCGAACCACGCCGAAGGCCTTCTGCGCGCCCGCTTCGCGAGCATCGGCGGCCGCACGCGCGTGCTCGATCTGCGCGAAGCGGGCGGCTATCGCATGCGCTTTCCCAAAGTGCCGGCCGGTCCGAGTTCCGCCTATGAGGCCGTGTGCATCAACACCGGCGGCGGCATGGTGGGCGGCGACCGGCTCGGGCTCGACTTCGCCTGCGGCCCCGGCGCCGCCCTGACGCTGACCACCCAATCGGCCGAGAAGATGTATGGCAGCGCCGGCGCCACCACGCAGGTGTCGACGGCGCTGGACGTGGAGGCGGGCGGCCGGCTCGACTGGCTGCCGCAGGAAACCATCCTGTTCGACCGCGCCCGCTTCGCCCGGACCCTCGACGTGCGCCTCGCGCCCGACGCGACCTTCCTGGCCCTCGAGGCGCTGGTGTTCGGCCGCCTCGCCATGGGCGAAACCATGCGGACGGGGTTGGTACGCGACCGCTGGCGCGTGCAGCGCGGCGGCCGGCTCGTTTTCGCCGAGGACTTGCGCCTCGAGGGGCCGGTCGAGGCGCTGCTCGACCGGCCGGCGCTCGGGGGCGGCGCCCGGGCCTTTGCGACGCTGCTGCTCGTGGCCTCGGACGCGGAAGCGCGGCTCGAGCCGCTGCGGGCTGCCCTCGCGCCCCTTGGCGAGGGCGTCGACTGGGGCGCCAGCGCCTGGAACGGTCTGTTGAGCTGGCGCGCCGCAGCGGTCTCGCCAGAACGGTTGCGCCGCAGTATCGTGGCGGCGCTCGACCATCTGCGGGGCCAGCCGGCGCCCCGCGTCTGGCAATAGATCGGGGTTGCTGACGCCATGAACCTGACGCCGCGCGAAAAAGACAAGCTCCTGATCGCCATGGCGGCCAATGTGGCCCGCCGCCGGCTTGAGCGCGGCGTCAAGCTGAACCACCCGGAAGTGATCGCGCTCATCACCGATCATGTGGTGGAGGGCGCGCGCGACGGCCGCTCGGTCGCCGACCTGATGGAAGCCGGTGCCCATGTGGTGACGGCGGACCAGGTGATGGACGGCATCGCCGCGATGATCCACGACATCCAGGTGGAAGCCACCTTCCCGGACGGCACCAAGCTCGTCACCGTGCACCACCCGATCCGCGACGCCGCCGATGCGTTGGTGCCCGGCGAGGTGCTGACGGCGCCGGGCGACCTCGTGTTGAACGAGGGGCTCGCCACTGTGACCCTGACGGTCGCCAATGCGGGTGACCGTCCGATCCAGGTGGGGTCGCACTACCATTTCTTTGAAACCAACCCGGCGCTGCGGTTCGAGCGCGCGGAAGCGCGTGGCTTCCGGCTCGACATCCCGGCCGGCACGGCGGTGCGGTTCGAGCCCGGCCAAAGCCGCGAGGTGCGCCTCGTTGCCTTGTCGGGCCGCCGCGAGGTTTATGGGTTCCGCCAGGAGGTGATGGGGCCGCTCTGAGCCACCCTGGCGGGGCCGCCGTGGTGGGGCGCGATCCCGGCAGGTGACCATCGGCCCGCCAGCCTGTAGAGGGGGAGCGCGTGCATCCAGCGCACCGAGGGGCCAAGACCACCGCATGAGCGACATCACCATCACGTCCGGCGACTTCCGCTTCAAGGCGCGGTTCGAGGACAAGCGCGCGCCGAAGACCTGCGCGATGTTCCGTGCGCTGCTGCCTTACCGGCAGCGCATCATCCATGTCCGCTGGAGCGGCGAAGCCTGCTGGATCCCGCTTGGCGAAACGGATTTCGGCCTCGGCTTCGAAAACCATACCAGCTACCCGGCCCCGGGGCAGATCATCGTTTATCCGGGCGGCATCAGCGAAACCGAGATCCTGCTGGCCTATGGCGGCGTCAACTTCGCCAGCAAGGTCGGCCAACTGGCCGGCAACCACTTCCTGACCATTACCGAAGGCGCCGAGCGGCTGCCGGAGTTCGGGCCCCATGTGCTTTATAACGGGGCCCAGGAGATCGTCTTCGAAGCCATCTGACGCGACCGGCGGAACCGGCATGGCCCGGTTCTGCCACAGCCCTCACCAATCTCGGGCGCACGCCGATGCGCTAAGGCTTCGTTAAGGCCTGGGGCGGACACTGGCGTTTTCGCGAGCGCGCCTTGCCATGCTGGCCTTGATCGATCTGTGGCTCCTGTCGGTGGCGGTTCTGCTGCATCTGGTCGACGTCGCGCCCGACATGGAAGGGCACGACTGAGCCATCCGGCTCACAGCTTCATTCCGGACGCAGCGCAGCGGAGATCCCGATCCCGAACCAGGGACAGGCTGGCTTTAGCGCATCCAGGCCGGCTTGCCGGATTCCCCTCGCAGACCCGCCCACCAGCCTTCGAGCGCGATGACGAAATTGCGCGGCGCCCTGGCCCGGATGTATTGGGCCGTGAACACCAGCGTGGTCAGCGCCACCAGCGGATAGAGCGCCGGGTACAGGCGCCGCGAGATCAGGTGCTTGTTGCGTTCTTCGAGATAGACTGCAAGCCGCGATCGCGCCCGCCGCGACGTGCTCGAGCCGAGCGTGCCCCCATGATGGTGGTGGATGATCGAATCCGCCGCGAGGCCCAGGCGGAAGCGGCCACGGCGCAGGCACCAGTCGACCTCCTCGACGTAAAGGAAGTAATCCTCCGTCATGCCGCCGACCTCGTCGATGAAGGCGTGGGTGATGTACATCGAGGCGCCCAGCACATAGGTCATCTCGCGCTCAACCGCGCCGGCATCGACCGGCGCCTCAGCCGGGCGCCCCAGGCCGATGTTGAAGCCGCGCGCCGTATATTTGCGCCAGCGGCCCCCATAGGCCTGGATCTTGCCGGTGCCGAACAACACGAGGCGGCTGCCCACGATGCCGTAGCGCGGGTCCGATCGGGCCTTGCGGACCAGGGCCGCCAGGGCGTCGCGGTCCGGCTCCGTATCGGCGTTCAGCACCCAAAGGGCGCTCCAGTCGGGGAAGGCAGCGAGCCGGGCGATGGTGGCATTGACGCCGCCCGCATAGCCGAGGTTGTCGGCGGCGCAGAGCGCCTCGACGACCTGGCCGCCCGGCAGGGTGCCGCGCCAGACAGTCGCGATGGCCGGATCGGTCACGGCCGGGGCAGTGCCCTCGGCCGCCAGGGTGGCGAGCCCCGCCACGAGGTCGTCGAAGCCCGCACGACCGCCGTTCTCGCAGATCAACACGACGAAGTTCGGGTCCGAGCCCTCGGCGAGCGTCGCCACGCAGTGCCGGACGTCGTCGGCATTGCGGAATCCCACCATCGAGACGGCGGTCGGCCCGGTGGCATGGGGCGGCTGGTCGGGGGAGGGCATGGTCGTCACGTCCTTGCAGGCAGGGGCGGCCGCTCGGCCTGGTGAGGCCGGAGCAGCCGTTCTGTAGCCTGCGGGTTCCGCACCGGCAACGCTGCGGCTTGGGTCGCTGCCATGCTGCCTGCCGGGCGAGGCTGGCCTACATGTTCGGGTAGACCGGCCCGCCGCCGCCCTCGGGCGGCACCCAGGTGATGTTCTGGCTCGGATCCTTGATGTCGCACGTCTTGCAGTGGACGCAGTTTCCCGCGTTGATGACGAAGCGCGGATCGGACTTGGTCTTTTCCTCGGCGTAGACCACCTCATAGACCCCCGCCGGGCAGTACAGCCGCGCCGGCTCGCCGTAGAGCGGCAGGTTCTTGGCAATCGGGATGCTGGGATCGGCCAGCACCAGATGGGCGGGCTGGTTCTCGGCATGGTTGGTGCCCGACAAGAACACGCTCGACAGCTTGTCGAAGGTCAGCACGCCGTCGGGCTTCGGATAGGTGATGGGCTTGACGGCGCTGAGTTCCTTCAGGCTGGCATGGTCGGGCTTGCCGTGCTTCAGCGTGCCGAACAGCGAGCGGCCGAACAGCTGGTGCATCCACATGTCGAGGCCGCCGAGCGGCACCCCGAGCATGGTCCCGAAGCGCGACCACAAGGGCTTCACGTTGCGGACGCGGTAAAGGTCGGTGCCGATGTCGGAGCCGCGCCAGGCGTCCTCGTAGCCCGCCACCTCGTCGTGGCTGCGGCCGTCCTTGAGGGCCGCCGCGACATGGTCTGCCGCCAGCATCCCCGACAGCACGGCATTGTGCGATCCCTTGATGCGCGGCACGTTGACGAAGCCGGCCGCGCAGCCGAGAAGCGCGCCGCCCGGGAAGGTCAACCGCGGCACCGACTGCCAGCCGCCTTCCGTGATGGCCCGCGCCCCATAGGACAGCCGCGTGCCGCCGTCGAACACGTCCCGGATCATCGGATGGGTCTTGAAGCGCTGGAACTCGTCGAACGGCGACAAGGTGGGGTTCTGGTAATTCAGATGCACCACGAAGCCGACCACCACCTGGTTGTCTTCGATGTGGTACAGGAACGAGCCGCCGCCCGTGGTGCCGTCGAGCGGCCAGCCGAAGCTGTGCTGCACCAGTCCCGGCTTGTGCTTTGCCGGATCGACCCGCCACAGCTCCTTCAGGCCGATGCCGTATTTCTGTGGCTCGCCGTTCTTGTGCAGCTGGAAGCGGGCGATCAGCTGCTTCGACAGCGAACCGCGCGCCCCTTCGGCAAACAGCGTGTAGCGGGCCCGAAGCTCCATGCCGCGGGTGAAGCCTTCGGTGATGTGGCCGTCGCGGGCGACGCCCATGTCGCCGGTGGCGACGCCGACGACGGCGCCGTCGGCGTCATACAGAACCTCGGCGGCCGCGAAGCCGGGATAGATGTCGATGCCGAGCGCTTCGGCCTTGCGGCCGAGGTAGCGCGCCACATTGCCGAGCGAGCCGACGAAGTTACCGTGGTTCGACATCAGCTTCGGCATCAGCACGTTGGGCAGCCGGATGCCGCCGGCGGGCCCGAGCAGCATGAAGTGATCGTCGGTCACCGGGGTGACGAGCGGCCGGTCGGGATCGTCCCGCCATTCGGGCAATAGCCGGTCGAGCCCTTTCGGATCGATCACGGCGCCCGACAGGATGTGGGCCCCGACCTCGCCGCCCTTTTCGACCACCACGATCGACAGCGTGTCGTCGAGCTGCTTCAGCCGGATGGCCGCCGCGAGGCCTGCCGGCCCCGCACCCACCACCACGACGTCGAAGTCCATCGCCTCGCGTTCGGGCAGCGCCTCGCCGCTCGCCGGCTCGTTCACCAGGGCCATGCGCCCGCTCTCCTTAGGGTTCGATCCCACGTCAAAGATGAGAATGGCGTGACGCGCAAGCCAGGAGGGTGCTACATCGGGCCCCATGACCGACTTTGGCGACGCATTCGCCGCCCTGCGCTGGTATGCCGAGATGGGCATCGACGCTGTCGTCGATGCGACCCCGCATGATCGTTTCGCCGAACATGCCGCGACCCAGCGCGACCGGGCCGAGGCTCCTTCGCCGGCACCGGCTTCACAGCCTGCCGCGGCGCGACCGCCTGCCGCGACATCGACCGGAGGAGAGGCGGGTCGACGCCCGCCCTTGACCGCGATCGCGGCCGCCTCGCCGCCGAGGCCGCAGCCGACGACCTTGTTCGGCGACGCTGCGGCCCAATCGGCCGATGCCGCCGTGATGTCGGCCCGCGAGCTCGCGGCAGCGGCCCGCAGCCTCGACGAGCTGAAGGCCGCGGTGGCGGCCTTCGAGTCCTGCACCCTGAAGGCCACCGCGACCCAGATCGCCTTTTCGGACGGCGACCCCGCCGGCGGCATCATGGCGGTCGGCGAAGCGCCCGGCGCCGAAGAAGACCGGCACGGCACCCCGTTCTGCGGGCGCAGCGGCCAGTTGCTCGACCTCATGCTGAAGGCGATCGGGCTCGACCGCACAAAGGTCTATGTGGCCAACGTCGTGCCCTGGCGGCCACCCGGCAACCGCACGCCGACGCCGCAGGAGATCAGCATCTGCCGCCCCTTCATCACCCGTCAGATCGAGCTGGCGGCGCCGCGCTTCCTGCTTTGCCTCGGCGGCCCCGCCACCCAGACGCTGCTCGGCACCAAGGAGGGCATCCTGCGCACCCGGGGACGCTGGTTGGACTATCCCGGCCCGCACGGCCCGATCCGCGCCATGCCGATGCTGCATCCGGCCTATCTGCTGCGCCAGCCGGCCCATAAGAAGCTCGCCTGGCGCGACCTGCTGGCGCTGCGCCAGGCCCTGGATGCCGACACGCCATGACGGAAGCGAGTTTTCCGGCCGGTACGCGCGAAACCTTGTTGTTCCTCGCCACCGCGGGGCTGGTGGTGCCGGCCTTCACCAAGCTGCGCATCAGCCCGGTGCTGGGCTTCCTGTTCGCCGGCATCGCGCTCGGGCCCTATGGCATCGGCGCGCTGGTCGACAGCGTGCCGGCGCTGCAATATCTCGCCATCAGCCATCAGGCCCGCATCGCCTCCATCGCGGAGTTCGGGGTGGTGTTCCTGCTCTTCATGCTGGGGCTGGAGCTGTCTTTTGCGCGTTTGGCAACGCTGCGCCGGCTGATTTTCGGCCTTGGCCCGATCCAGGTGGTGGCCTCGGCGCTGGGGCTCGGGGTGGCCGGCATGGCGCTCGGCGTCGCGCCGAGCGTGGCGCTGGTGATCGGCGGCGCCGTGGCGCTGTCGTCCACCGCCATCGTGGTGCCGGTGCTGGCCGAGCGCAAACGGCTCAACTCGCCGACGGGCCGCATGGCCTTCGCGCTGTTGTTGTTCCAGGACCTCGCGGTGGCACCCTTGTTGTTCGCCGTGTCGGTGCTGGCCGATCACGAGCCGGGCAGCCTCGGGCTGAAGCTCGCCCTGACGCTGGCGCCGGCCATCCTGGCGGTCGGCGCCCTGGTGGTGGTGGGCCGCCTGATCCTGCGGCCGTTGTTCCACCTCGTGGCGGTGGCGCGCTCGACCGAACTGTTCACCGCCGCCTCGCTGCTGGTGATCGTCGGCACGGGCGCCATCACGGCCGCCAGCGGCCTGTCGATGGCGATCGGCGCCTTTATCGCCGGGCTGCTGTTGGCCGAAACCGAATATCGCCGCGAGATCGAGGTGACGATCGAGCCCTTCAAGGGGCTGCTGCTCGGCCTGTTCTTCGTGTCGGTCGGCACGGAGCTCGACCTGTCGCGGTTGTTTGCCACGCCGGCGCTGGTGCTCGGCATGGCGGTGGGGCTCGTGGCCATCAAGGCGCTGGTTCTCTACGGCGCCGCCCGCCTCCTGAAGATGCCGCGCCGCGTGTCGGCCGAGGTGTCGCTGCTGTTGGCGCCGGGGGGCGAGTTCGCCTTTGTGCTGATCAACCAGGCAGCCGCCGGCGCGCTGCTGCCCGAGACCATCAGCGCCAGCCTGCTGGTGGCCGTGACGCTGACCATGATCGCCACCCCGTTCATGGCGCGCGGCGCCGAGCGGCTGGCGCGGCGCCTGCCGGCCGCCCGCAACACGGTGCCGCTGCCGCCGCCCGACGACGGTCAGGCCCGCGTGCTGATCGTCGGCTATGGCCGCGTCGGCCAGCTGGTGGCCGAGATGGTGACGGGGCACAACCTGCCTTATCTGGCGATCGACGACGACCCGGCCGTCGTGGCGCGGGCGCGGGACGCCGGGGTGCCGATCACCTTTGGCGACGCCACGCGCCCCGACTTCCTGCGCCTGTGCGGTCTCGCCCAGGCCCGGGCCCTGGTGGTCACGGTCAGCACCACCCGCGTGGTCGAGCAGGTGGTGGCGGCCGGTCGCGGCGAGCGCGCTGACCTCACTATCGTGGCGCGCGCCCGGGACGCCGCCCATGCGGCCAAGCTCTACGAGGCCGGCGTCACCGACGCGGTGCCCGAAACCATCGAAGCGAGCCTGCAACTGAGCGAGGCCGTGCTGGTCGACATCGGTATCCCGATGGGCTTCGTGATCGCTTCGATCCACGAGAAGCGCGACCAATACCGCCGCATGCTGAACGCTTCCGAGCCCCAAGGCCCAAGGCGCGAACGACGCGCGATCCGCCGCCCCACCGCCGAGTCGAAGGCTTAGAATTCTCCCGCAACCACCCGTGACCCTCATTCCGGGGCGGCGCAGCCGAACCCGGAACCGGTGTGCTCCATCCTGCATCGCCCAGGCGCCCCGGTTCCGGGTCTCCGCTTCGCTCCGCCCGGAATGAGGGAACCCGTCATCCCCAACCCAGCTTGGGTGCAGCCAGACTTGGCTTCGAAGCCCTTCGCAGACGGTGGGCTCTGGAGTTCGAAGGGTTCCGGGCTCGACCTCCCCGCCGAATGCGGGCACTGAACGGATCGGCCGCCATCGTCCGGCACCCTGCCTGCGGCAGCTGCGACGGTTTCGGAAGCCTCACGATGGACGACGAACGATGTTGAAGCGCTTGCGGATCGACCCCTACCTGATCGCGCTGGCCGCGACCGTGGGGCTGGCGGCGCTGCTGCCCGCGCGCGGCACCGGCGCCGTCATCACGGAAATCGTCACCAACGCAGCCATCTTCCTGTTGTTCTTCCTGTACGGCGCCCGGCTGGCCCCGCAGGCCGTGCTGACGGGCTTCGCGCATTGGCGGCTGCAGGGCGCCATCCTGCTCACCACCTTTGTGGTCTTCCCGATTCTCGGCATGGGTTTGCAGGCGCTCATCGGCGGCCACCTGCCGGCGCCGCTCGTCACCGGCCTCGTCTTCACCTGCCTGCTTCCCTCGACGGTGCAATCCTCGATCGCCTTCACGTCCATCGCGCGTGGCAACGTCCCGGCGGCGCTGTGCGCCGCCTCCGCGTCGAACCTCGCCGGGGTGATCCTGACGCCGCTGCTGGTCGGGCTGGTGCTGCACACCCAGGGTGGCTTCAACCTCAAGGCTTTCGAGGACATCGCCCTGCAGTTGCTGCTGCCTTTCGGGCTCGGGCAGGCGGCACGGCCGCTGATCGGCGCCTTTCTCGGGCGCCACAAGGTGCTGACCTCCTATGTGGATCGCGGCTCGATCTTGTTCGTGGTTTATGGCGCGTTCAGCGCCGGCGTGGTGGCGGGCATCTGGCATCAGGTCGACCTTGCGGGCCTCGCCAGCGTGATCGGGCTCGACGTGGCGCTGCTGGCCATCGTGCTGGTGGCCACCACGCTGGCCAGCCGGGCGATCGGCTTCAACAAAGCCGACGAGATCGCGACGGTGTTCTGCGGCTCGAAGAAGAGCATGGCGAGCGGCATCCCGATGGCCAACATCCTGTTCCCGGCCCAGTCGGTGGGTCTGGTGGTGCTGCCCCTGATGTTGTTCCACCAGATCCAGTTGTTCGCCTGCGCGTTCCTGGCGCAACGCTACGGCGCCCGCGCCGAGGTGACGGAAGCCACGCTGGCCAAAGCGGTCAGCTGAGCGTGGCAGGGACGGGCCGCGGCTGGCTTCGCGTGACGGCCGCTAAACGCCCAACAAACGCGGGATGGCGCTCCTCACTCGGGAATAGCCGCGGTTCGACACCGGCCATGCGGCCTCGTCCCAGGCGCGGCGAAGCCGGATGACCCCGGCCGGCAGCGCGTCGGCCGAGGGCCCGACCGGCGCATAGGCCGTGACGATCGGCAGGCCCGCGTTCCACCCCTCACCGAGCGGCTCGGCCGAACAGCCGAAATGGGCCTCGGCGCGTCGCGAAGCATCCTCGAGTGCCTGTTCATCGGCCGCGCGCACGCGCCCCACCGCATCTGGCGCATGGGCGGTCAGCACCGCGATGCGCTGCACCACACCCCGGCCAAGCGGCAGCGTTTCGGGGTGCAGGTCGTCGCCATGCAGCAGCAACGCCACAGTGCCCGAGGGGGGCACTTCGGCGCGAGAAAGCGGCGCCTCGCGCGGCGGTTGCGCCTCCTCCAGGCAGTCCGGGTCCTCGTCGAGGCCTTGCGGATCGTAGCGGCCGTCGGTGAAGCGCCGGATGTTGTCGCGCCGCGCCACATAATGCTTGCCGCGCGTGTGCAGGCCCGCGACCCAGCGCCATGACAAGGTGTTGCTGGCCGGATCGCCGTCGATCAGGTTGCGCATGAAGAAGTCCGCCCCGAGTTCCCACGGCAGCCGCAGCGTGAAGATCCAGATGGAAGCGAACCACATGCGCGCATGGTTGTGCAGCCAGCCGGTCTCGACCAGATCCCTGGACCAATCGTCGAAGCCGTCGATGCCGGTGCGGCCCTCGACCGCCTGATCGTAGATCCGGCGCAGGCCGGGCTCGGCGGCGAGGCGTCCTTGTGCGCGCGCGGCCCCGGCGAGGGCGCCCGTCCAGGCCTGCGGATGGGTTTCGAGATGGCCCTTGAAATAGGTGCGCCAAAAGACTTCGGACACGAATTTTTCGGCGTCCTGCTCTCCGAAGGCGTCGATGGCGGCGCGCACGACCTCGTCTTCGGTGATCAGGCGTCGCCGCAGAAAGGGCGACAATGCCGAGGTGGTGGGCGCCGCATCCCGCCCGCGATCGGTGTTCCGCAGGGCGGCATAATGCGGGCCCTGGCCGGCCAGGAAAGCGTCGAGGCCGGACAGGCCCGCCTCGCGGGTCATGGAGAGATGCTGGATCATCGGCCCTAGCTAGGGTGCGGGGCCGGCTCGGCCCGCCTGCCGCTGCCACATGACGCAGCAGCGCCCGATCGCTTTGTCGGGCCCGCCTTCGGTTCAGCCCAGATAGGCATAGGCCGCGATGGCGACCCCGAGCCCGCCGAGGAACAGCGAGGCCTGCCAGGGCCGACGGCTGCGGGTGATGATCGTCAGGGTGGCGACCGCGATCGCCACATGGATCAGCGTGACGCCGGCTGTCAGCACGTGATGGCGCTGCTCGTGCCCTTCGCTTGCCGCGAGCGCACCATTGCGCTCGTCCTCGAGGCGCTGGGCTTCGTTTTTCGAACCCGTCTGCTCGGCCGCATAGCCGGACGCCTTGTCGCGATAGCTTTGTGCCTTGTCGGCATTGGTTTCGGCGGCGATCTCGTAGGCGTTCCGCTTGATGCTCTCGGCCTGATACAGGGCCCAGGCGTCGGACGCCTTGGCCTGGGCCAGCACGGATTCGTTCTTGGCCGAGATGGCCTTGCCGGATTCGATAGTTTCCAGGCTGCCCACGGTGGCGGCCGCGACCGCCATCAGGGCGATGGTGGCCGAAGCGAGGATCAACGTCCTGTCGCCCGAATGCGCCGCGTGTTCGGCATGCTCGGCTTGTTCGTGCGCTTCGGTGGGCATGTCGTCCATGATGTCGCTTCTTCGGATGCAGTGCGGCGGGACAGCCTCGTGTGTCCCTGTCGTTAGCACGCCGCAATCAACGAAGCGCGCAATCCGTGGGGGCGACGGCGACGATGAGGGGTCATCCGCAATGCTGCGCACGTTGCGCCGGCCGGAGCGGCGAAGCACCATCGCGGCGCGCGAATCGAGCAAACGGCCACCCTCGGCCGGAAGGAGAAACGATCATGCATGCCGTTCTTGCGACCTTCCTGGCGATGGCCAGCGGTACGAGCCACAACCTGACCCGCCCGCTTCCCGAGCTCAGCGAACTGGTGCCCTTCTCGGGATCGACGCCATCGCCGGCGCTCTACGCCTATGACCAGGACCATTGCAGGACGCGTCGCTCGGGCGTGATCATCTGCCCGCGCTACGTCCGATGACGGCCTGAAATCATGTCGGCCACCCGGGACCGGGCATTAAGGCAGGCTTGATTGTGAGAGACCCGAGCGGCGTCGGCTTCGAAGGTCTGACCGGAATTGGTGCGCCCAAGGGGAATCGAACCCCTGTTTTCGCCGTGAAAGGGCGACGTCCTAGACCGCTAGACGATGGGCGCACTGTCCGGGTGGGAGGCTTATAGGCCGGAGCCGAAGGAGAGACAAGGTCCGGTTGGCGAGATGGGCGTATTTTCCGAGGTCCTGCGCGGATCGCGGATCGGCCAACAAAAAGGGAGGGCTTTCGCCCTCCCGATCAGCGTCGATGGTGGTGTGGCCGATTACTCGGCTGCTTGGCGCACCGGCTCCTCGGCCTGGCCGTCCGTGTAGGTCGGCTGGGCGCGGTTCTGGCCCGGGACCGGCTTGCCGGGCAGCGGCGGCAGTGCCTTGGCCTTTGCGAGATCGAGACCGGCGCCTTCTGCGACGCGCGTGCCGTAATCCTCGTCGCAATGCCAGAAGTGCCACACCATGCGCAGCGCCAGCGCTTCCGGGCAGGCCTTCATGTCGTTGACGAGATTGTTGATCAGGTCGTCACGCTCCCAGGTCTCGAACGAGCGATAGCGCTCGCCGGCCTGGGTGTAGTCGTCGGCCGTGCGGGTCGGCTGGTAGCGGCCGAGGTGCCCCTGCACGAGCTGGTGATAGTCCTTGGCGGGCTTCGGGGCCTCGACGAGGCCTGAGCCGAGGTAGGACGGCTCGTAGTTGACGTGCTTCGACTCGCCGATGCCGTCGACCATGAAGGTCATCTGGCCGTCGCGCTGGTTGGTCGACACCTTCACGCCCGGCGCCGGAGCGTTGATGGGCAGCTGCAGGTAGTTCGGGCCGACGCGGTAGCGCTGGGTGTCCGAATAGGACAGCGTGCGCCCCTGCAGCATCTTGTCGTCCGAGAACTCGATGCCGTCCACCAGCACGCCCGTGCCGAAGGCCGACTGCTCCACTTCCGCGAAGAAGTTGTCCGGCACGCGGTCGAGCACCATGCGGCCGACGGGCAGCAGCGGGAACTGGTCAACCGGCCACAGCTTGGTGTCGTCGAGCGGATCGAAAGACAGATGGTCGTTCGGGCCGTCGGGCATGATCTGCACGCAGAATTCCCACTCGGGGAAGTTGCCCTTGGCAATGTTGTCATACAGGTCGCGCGTCGAGTGGCCGACGTCGCGGCCCTGGATCTCGGCCGCCTGGGCGGAGGTCAGGTTGCGGATGCCCTGCTTGGGTTCCCAGTGGAACTTGCACAACACCGCCTCGCCCCGATCGTTGACGAGCTTGTAGGTGTTAACGCCCGAGCCTTCCATCTCGCGGAAGTTGGCCGGGATGCCCCAGGGTGACTTCAGGTGCGTCACCATGTGAAGCGACTCGGGGTGGCTCGCGATGAAGTCGAAGAAGCGCCATGCTTCCTGGCGGTTGGTCACCGGATCCGGCTTGAAGGCATGGATCATGTCGGGGAACTTGATGGCGTCGCGGATGAAGAAGACCTTAAGGTTGTTGCCCACCAGGTCCCAGTTGCCGTCGACGGTCTTAAACTTGACCGCGAAGCCGCGCGGGTCCCGCTCGGTCTCAGGCGATTCCTTGGCGCCCGCCACGGTGGAGAAGCGCACGAACATCGGGGTGCGGACGCCCGTCTCGTTCAGCACGCGGGCGCGGGTGTATTTGGAGGCCGGCTCGTCGCCGATCTTTCCATAAGCTTCGAAATAGCCATGGGCACCGGCGCCGCGCGCATGCACGACGCGCTCCGGGATGCGCTCACGGTCGAAATGGGTGATCTTCTCGATGAACTGGTAGTTTTCGAGCGTGGCCGGGCCGCGTTCGCCGACCGTGCGGGTGGACTGGTTGTCGCGAACCGGATGACCCTGGCGGGTCGTCAGGATGGTCTTGTCGTCACTCATCTGGCGCTCCGATGACGCTTGCTCTTCGCGGCAGGCACACGCACTCTTGCGTCGCCGGCCCAGGCCGAGCATTTGGAATTTGAGAATGAAACTGATATTCACTTTCGGGCCGGGCCGCAAGCCTGGGACATGCACGATCGAGTGAGGGATGGAACGCGTTTCGCGCCGGCCAAAGCTGCCGAAGAACTACAAGCTGATCTACGACGTGCTCTGCGCCCAGGCGGAAGGCCACCATGCGTCGGCGAGCGAGATCCATGGCGCCGCCAAGCAGTTGCAGCCGGGCCTGGGCTATTCGACCGTGTATCGCGCGCTCGACCGGCTGCGCGACCTCGGGCTGGTGCTCGAGGTGCGTCTGCCCGAAAGCGCTTCGGCGCTGTATGAGCCGGCGCGGCCGGGGCATGCGCATTTCCATTGCGTCGGTTGTGGGCGTGTCGACGATGTGGCGTTCAGCCTGCCCGAGCCGGAGCTTGCGGCCCTGGCGAAGCGCCATGATATCGAGATCGACACGATGGTGACGACCTTCAACGGTCTTTGCCAAGGCTGCCGCGGCGCGGCCGCGTCGTAGCGCCGGTTCGGCCTCCATGGACCCTGCATGACGGTCTCGCGCTTCGCGCGCCCCTGGCTCGCCGGCGTTGTTCTGCTCGGCCTGGGCGGTCTGACCATAGCCCTGATGCACGGCGTCGCCGGGCCGGCGCCCCACCGGCGCGGGCCGGCCGACCCGACCGCCGATCTCGATACACGGATGCGCGAGGCCGATGCCGGGGCCGGAGCGCACTTGTTCGCCACCTGTGCGGCCTGCCATTCGGTGGGTCGTGGCGGCGTCGACCTCGACGGTCCCAACCTTTACGGCGTCGTCGGCGCCCCGGTGGCCGAGCGCCGGCCGCGCTACAATTATTCCTCCGCGTTGCGCCGCGTCGGCGGGCTTTGGACGCCGGCGCGGCTCGATGCCTGGCTGACCAGCCCCGCGGCCTTTGCGCCCGGCACCAACATGCCGTTCGAGGGGTGGGCCGACGGCCGCGACCGCGCCGACGTGATCGCCTTCCTGGCCCAGCAGGGCGGTCCCTCGCCGCCCTGAGCCACGGCGGGCGAGATCATGTCGCAACGGGCATTTTGCCTCGTTGAAGCAGGGCTGACGAAGGAAAGCTTAAGCGCGACGACACGGAACTACGGAGCACCACCGATGAGCGACGCCGCCACCCAGGAGATCTACCTGACGGGATTGCGCAACCAGCACGCAGTCGAAACGCAGGCGATCGGCACCCTTCAGAACGAGATCAGCTACACCAAGGCCTATCCGGACCTGCATGCCCGGATGCAGGCCGACAAGGAGCGTTCGACCACCCAGGCGGCGCGGCTCGACGCGCTGCTGGAGAAGCACGGCTCGCGCAAGTCGCTTGCCAAGGAAGCGGTGGCGGGCGCGGTCGCCACAATCGCGGGCTTCGCCCATGTGGGCTCGGACGACGACGTGTTGAAGAACGTCCTCGCGGCCATTGGCTTCAAGGCCTACGAGATCGCTTCCTACAAGGCGCTGATCGCGCTGGCGGGTGCCGCCGGGGCGAGCGGCGATATCGCGACGCTGGAACAGTCGATGAAGGAGGAGCAGGAAACCGGCGATTGGCTCGGGGAACACCTTCCGGCGCTCGTCACGGCCTATCTCGGCCACAAGCGGGGCTGATCCCCGCGGCTGCGGCGGCGTCCTACTTGATGCCGCCTGTGAAATGGACGCCGAGCAGCAGCACCGCCAGGGCGACGAGCGCCAGGGGCACGATCCAAAGCGCGAGGCGGCGTGGCGCCGTCTGCTTCGTGTCAGTGGCGATTGGCTTGCCGGCGTGACGGTCTGGACGATCTGTACTCATGCAAACCGAAACGCCGGCCGGGCGGAACGGCTGCGTCGCCCCGCTGCGACACGATCACCGGCTCGAGCCGGCGCTGACGAAACGAGCTGCATGAAGCTTCACGTGTTTTCCGACCTTCACTTGGGGTTCGCCGGGCAATGGCACCCCGAGCTGGCGCCCGGTGCCGAGGCGGTGGTCTGCGCCGGCGACGTGTGCGAGGGGCTGGTCGAAGCCATGCAGCTCCTGCGCAGCCACATTCCGGCTCCGACGCCGATCATCACGGTGGCCGGCAACCACAGCTTCTATGGTCGCGCCATGGATGACGAATGGCGGCGGGGCCGCGCGGCAGCCCAGGCGGCCGGCATCACCCTGCTGGAGAATGCGGCGGCGGTGATCGGCGGCGTGCGTTTCGTCGGCACCACCTTGTGGACCGATTATGCGGTGGAGGGCGAGGCGGAGCGTGGCCCCGCCATGGAGCGCGCCGCCCGCGAAATGAACGACCATCGTTTGATCGGCTGGCGTGCGGGCACACGCGATCGCTTCATGCCGGCCCATGGGCTGGCGCTGCACATCGATGCCGTCACGGCGCTGGATGCGCTGTTGGCCGAGCCTTTCGCCGGGCCGAGTGTCGTCGTCACCCACCACGCGCCGAGCCCGCGATCGATCCTGCCGCGCTACCGGGGCCACCCACTGAACCCGGCCTTCTGCTCGGACCTGACCGATCTGATCGTCCGGCACGCTCCTGTCGCCTGGGTGCACGGCCACATGCACGGCAGCGCCGATTACCGCATCGGCCCGACCCGGGTCATCAACAACCCGCATGGCTATGGCGGCGAGAATGCGCGCCACTTCAATCGGACGCTGATCCTCGACACTGACGTCCTCGCCTGACGGGCAGTCAGGCCTGACGGCGCACCAGCAGGGCGCCGGCCGCGAGACCGGCCGCCATCGCCAGATAGGCGCCCGCCATGGCGCGTCGGCTCAGCACGAACTCCCAGCCCGGGGTGAAGCGCTTCGGCGTGGCGCCGTAATCGACAACGGCGGCCAGCGCCGACACCGCCAAGGCGCCCCCGAAAGCGGCCGCCGGGGTGAGGCGAACACGCGAGCCCGCCCACCATTCATAACCGAGCGCCCAAAAGACGGTCGCGGCGTGATGGGTGGCGTAGCCGACCCCCGTATGGGCCGTATCGGCCTGCCGCACCGCCGCCGCGATCGGGCCATGGCGCCAATGCGACGTGGCATTGGTGGGCTGCCAGGCCGACTTGCCTGCCGCTTCTGCCAACACCATCAGGGCTGCGGTGGAGGTAAGGCTGCCGAGGCTGCCCGAAACCGTGGCGCGGAGCGCAAGCGGAAGCGTCATGGTGCGGCTCGCTGGTCGAGAAGGGTCGCTGCTGGGCCGCCGTTCACGCGGCCCCCGCATGCAGGCGGCAATGATCGAGGTAGGCCCGCTCGTGCCGTCCCACCAGTTCGACGATGCTGCCCCACATCCAGAGTGGCGCATCGAGTTCGCGGGTGTGGTCGCGCATCAGCTCCCGGCTCCAGCGCCGGCGTGCGTCGGCATCCATCTGCCGGGCGTGGGCATGGCCCACGACGGCGGCGAGGAAGCGCGCCGCTTCCACGGCCTCGCGCGGGGTCAACTGATCCATCTCGAGCTTGAGGTCTTGCGGCATCAACTCGCGCACCACCACGGACCGGCCCAGCAGTGTGGCGGGCAGCATGCGGTCGCCGAGATAAGGCGACAGCGCCCGGGCGCCGGTGACGACCCGCCGGGCGTTGTTATCGACAGCATGGTCCGCACGGGTCGGCGCCACGGAGGCCACTGCCTCCTTGATGTCGAGCAGGCAATAGCTGCGACCGTCCTTGCCGCCGCCGATGCGCAGCAGCACCGCATAGCGCAGGGTGCCGAGCGAGCTGCAACCCTTCACCCAATAGGCGGCATCCACCACCGTGACATCCTGATGAGTGCCGCGGCCGTGCACCGTCCCGATCACCGCGGCGGCCGCCTCGGACGAGACCAGCCGCTCCACGGCGTGAAGTTCTTCGGCTGACAGAGGCCAAAAGCGTTTGCCGAGCGGAATCTTCGGCTCGACCCGGTCGAGGCGCTCGAGCGCGAGGTGGCGCCAGCGCCGATGCGTCGCTTCGGCGATCACGGCCCGCACGGCCTTGCCGGCGCGGGCTTCCGACAGGCTTTCGTCATGGCCGTCGAGCGCGTCGCGATAGCCGTGGATCACCTGTTCCAGCATGTGGGCGGTGGCGATGCCGGGCAGGTTCGAGCCGCGCGCCGCCGCCGATAGCGACAGCCCGAGCCGGATCAGGTCATGGGCCGGATTGCCCAGCACGGTCTGGTCGAGGTCGCGGATCTGGATGTGGACCCGTCCGGCGGCATTGGCGGTCGGCCCGAGGTTGCCGATGTGGCAGTCGCCGCAGATCCACACGTCGGGTGCCGCCGGCACGGCGCTGTGGTCGATCTCCCGCAGCCACTGGTAGAACTGCGCCGTCGAGCCCCGCACATAGGCATGGGCCGAGCGGGCCATCTTGCGATCGCGCCTGGCTTCGAGCCGCGCCAGGCGATCGGCGGGATCGGGAAACGGCGTGACGCCGGCAGAACGCGACATGAGCCACCTGGAACGCGAGGGCTTCGGGACTCGCTCAACCGCTCGGACCCAGGTTGGTTCATGACGAAATTGTGGCTGCGCCGTTCTGCCGCCTGAGGCCGGGCGTGAGCGGCAAGGCCAGCCCGCAGAGGCCTGCCGACAGCCAAAAACTTTGCGCACCGAAATGCCCATACAGGAACCCGGAAGCGGCCGTCAGGATCGCGGTCGCGACATTGAGGCCGACCGTGGCGTAAAGCGTCTGGGCCGAGGCCGTGCGCTCGGCCGGCACGGTGGCGCCGATCAATTGCATGTTGGCGAGGTGCAGCAACGCGAAGGTGAGGCCATGCGTGAGCTGGATCGCCGCCAGAGCCGCCACCTGGCTGGTTTGCGCCAACACCGTCCAGCGTAGCACGCCCGCCAGGGCGGACAGGGCGGCACAGCGGGCGGGCCCGAGCCGTGCCAGCAACGGCGGTCCGACCAGCAGGAAGACCACCACCTCGGACGCCACCGACTCCGACCACAGGAGGCCGATCGTGCCGGCGGAAATACCGGCTTCGCGCCAGCGGATCACCGCAAAGGTGTCGTTGAGGGCGTGGCTGCCGATCACCAGCGCCGCCACCAGCATGATGCGCCGAAACAACGGGTCGGCCAGCAGGGTGCGCCATCCGGATCGCGGCTCTTGTACGCTGGCAGCATCCGGCTGCGGCGCCGGGGCGAGCCGCGCCAGGGCGCCGAGAAGGAGAAACAGCACGCCCGAGGTGGCCACGATGGTCCACAGACCCTTGGCGGCCACGAGCCGCCCCGAGGCGAGCGTGCCGAGGATGAAGGCGCCCGAACCGACCCCACGCACCCAGCCATATTGAAAGCTGGTTTCGCGTCGCGCCGCCGGTAGCGCGATGGCATCGGCCAGCGGTGCCAGGGGCGCGGTCGCAAAGGCATTCAGCAAGCTCAGCGCAAGCAGCGCTGCAAAGCCCGAACCGGCCAGATAGGTGAACGACAAGGCCCCGGCCATCAGCCCGAACACGGCCAGGGTGCCGCGGACGGCACGCCAGCGATCGGCAGCCGCACCGATGAACGGCGTGACGATGATGCGCACCACCGTGCCGCCCGCCAGCATCAGGCCGATCTGGCTCGGTGTGGCGCCCCGCTCACCCAGGAAGGCGGGCAGGAACGGCGATTCCGTCCCGTAGGCCAGGAACAAGGCGGCGAAGATCGCGGCAAGGGACGGGAATGACCCGTGCAAGATGCGCGGTCCGAGCCGAGGTCGATCCGCTCCGGATTCCGGCTGTCGCATCGGCGGCTCCGTTCAGCCGGTGGAGTGTTTCACGCCGCCTGCCGCGTGTCACGCGTGCCGGCCACCATCCAGAGCGCCGCCCCGGCCGCGGCCACCACCCCCATGGTGACGAAAGCGGCCGGGAAGCCGAGCCATTGCGCCACGGCGCCGGCGAGGATCGGGCTCAAGGCGGCGCCCGCCCCGAAGGCGGTCATCACCCCGGCGAGGCCCGCCGTCGCATGGCCGGAGCCGGCCATGATGCCGGACGCCAGGGCCGGGATCGCGACGCTGGCGAGGCCGGTCGCCACCCCTTCGAGAACCTGGACCGGCACGATCAGCCACCAGGAGGTGCCAAAGGCCGCGAGGCCGCCCCGGAGCGCCACGACGACCAGCGACACGGCCAGCACCCGGCCCTGGCCGGCATGTCGGGCCAGCACGGCCGCCCCGAGCGCCGCGCCGATGATGGTGACCTGGGTGATCACCGTCATGGTGGCGGTGGCCACGCTCGGGTTACTGCCGGCACTGGTGCGAGCCTGGGCCAGGAACGGCAGCATGGCGCCATTGGCGACCTCGAACAACAACACCGCGAGTCCCAGCACGATCAGGGGCCGCGAGCCCCGCATCGCCTGCCAGGTGGTGGTCTTGGCGGTTTCGCCGTCGGCGCTGCCCCGCGCCTGCTCGTGATCGATGCTGGACGCCGGGATGGCCAGCACCGCCAGCGTCGAAGCCACGGCCATCACCCCGATGGCGATCGCCACGAAGCCGAGGCCGAACCAATAGCCCAGCACCCCCGACAGCGCCGCATTGAGGGCATTGCCGGCATGGTTGAAGGCCACGTTGCGGGACACGCGCGTCTCGTAGGCGTCCTGTCCGACGATGCCGAGCGTCAAGGCGGCCAGGAGGGGCGCGATGCTGGTGTCGGCGACGCCGATAAGCCCTTGTGCAATGGCGATCACCCAGATGCTGCGGGTCGCCACCAGCAGCACGGCGCCGACCGCGATCCCGCAGACCGCGATCGCCAGGGCCATCCGCTTGGCCGTGGTGCGGTCCACCACGGCGCCGATCGGCGTGGTGGCCAGCAGGCCGGCGAGACCGGCCAACCCCATCGCGAGCCCCGTGGTGGCGGGGCTGAGACCCCGTTGTTGCAGGTAGACGCCGAGGAACGGCCCAAACCCTTCTTGTGCCCCCGCGACGGAAAAGTTGACGGCGTCGAGGGCCGAACCGATCTGCATGATGGATGTCGTTCCGTTGGCCCAGCCCGCAACGCGAACGGCGGCCGAGGGGATTTCGGCTCTGTGGGGCGTTGCCGCATGATCCGAATGCCGCCATCCGGCGTTGCCATTGTGCACCTGAACCCAGCGAGCCCGGATGCTTGATCGCCCACGACGCCCGACGGATCGGGTTTCAAGACCCGACGACCCGCTTTCGGAGCGTCTTCGCGACCTTTGCCGGGTGCTGACCGCGGCGGCCGAAGCGGGCGACGAGGCCCGCGCCGTCACCCCTGCCATCTGGGAGAGGCTGCGGGCATCGGGTCTGCTGATGGCACCGTTCCCGGTTGAACTCGGGGGTGACGACGTCGTGTCCGGCGTCCACCATGCCGACCTGTTCGACGTCCTGTGCCGGCTCGGGGCCGCCGACCTGTCTGTGGCCCGTCTGGTCGAGGGCCACATGAACGCGGTGCTGCTTGTGCGCCGCTATGGCACCGCCTCCCAGGTGGCGGCCCTGGCCGCCGCCATCGCGGCGGGCGGTCTGTCGGGCGTCTGGGGTGCCGAAGGCCCCGTGCCGCTGTCGGCCGAGCCGTGCGAGGGCGGCTGGCGGCTTGCGGGGGGTAAGATCCTGGCTTCTGGAGCCGGCACCGTGACGTATCCGCTGGTGCCGGTGCGGGTCGGCACCGAGCAGATGCTGATGATGCCGGTGCTGCAATCCGGCGAGCGGGTCGATCTGTCGGGCTGGACCGCGCAGGGCATGCGGGCGACCGCCACCGGCACTGTTGATCTCAGCGGCCTCGAAGTGCCGAAGGAGGGCGTAGTCGGCGACCCTGGCGATTTCATGCGCCAGCCGACTTTCTCGGGCGGGGCTTGGCGGTTTTGCGCCGTTCACCTCGGGGCGGCGGAGCGCCTCGTCGACCTGATGCGCCACCATCTGACATCGCGCGGCCGGGCCGGCGACCCCTACCAGCTGCAGCGTGTCGCCGAGGCCACGGCGGCCGTCACCACGGCACGCTTCTGGGTCGCGGCGGCGGCGCAACGGCTGGGCGAAGCGACGGCCACGCCCGAGACGGTCGTGGCCTTTGCCAACCTGACCCGCGGCGTCACCGAGCGTGCCTGCCTCGACGTGTTGGAGCGCGTCCATCGCGGCGTCGGGCTCGGGGGATTCCTGCGGCCCCACCCGATCGAGCGTATTTCGCGCGACCTCGCGACCTATCTGCGCCAGCCCGTGCCCGACCTTGCGATGGCGGATGCCGCGAAGGCGATCCTGGCGTCCGACCGCGACACCGCAACACTGTGGAGCGCGACGCCATGAAGGCCGGCGACCTCCACGCAGCCTGGCGGGCCCTGCCGATGGCGACCCCCTGGGACATCACGGGAGGCAAGCCCTTCGTGGTGATCTCGCCGCATCCCGACGACGAGTCGCTCGGCCTCGGCGGCCTGATCGCGGCCGCACGGGCCGATGGCATCGACGTGCGGGTGGTGGTGGTGAGCGACGGGGCGGGGTCGCACCCGAATTCGCGCCGGGTGCCACATGACGACCTGGTGGTGTTGCGACGCACTGAGACCGACGCCGCCGCACGGGCGCTCGGGCTCGCGCCCGGCAGCGTCACCCACCTCGACCTGCCCGATACCGCCGTGCCGATGGACGGGCTCGCCTTCGAGGCCGCAGTGGCGCATCTCGCGTCCGTGGTCGAGGCCTGCGGGGCGGCCTCCTGCTTCGTCACCTGGGGGCACGATCCGCATTGCGATCACGAAGCCGCCGATGCCATGGCGCGGCACCTGCGCCGGCACCGGCCGGCGCTGCGCTATTGGTCGTATCCGATCTGGGGTTGGCACCTCGACGCCGCCGAGACGGTCGCGGCCCCGGCGCCGAAAGGCTTCAGGATCGACATCGCGCCCTGGCAGGCCGCCAAGCATCAGGCCATCGCGGCCCATGCGTCGCAGATGACGGCCCTGATCGACGACGACCCCGAAGGTTTCCGCTTTACGGACGACACCCTGGCGCCCTTCCTGCAGCCGGTCGAGACCGTGTTCGAGCTGTCCGCATGAGTCGCCGCCGCGACACGATCGAGGCCGGCTATTTCGATGCGCTCTACAGCGCCGACCCCGACCCCTGGCGGTTCCGCACCAGCGCCTATGAACACGACAAGTACCGGGCGACGATCGAGGCGCTCGATCGGCCGCGCTATGCGGCGGCGCTCGAGGTGGGCTGCGCCATCGGGGTGCTGACCCGGCAACTCGCCGCGCGATGCGACCGGCTGCTCGCCATCGACGGGTCTTCTGTGGCACTTGCGCAGGCGCAGCGCGATTGCGCCGCGCTGGCCCATGTGGACTTCGCCTGCCGCATGGTGCCGGCCGGGTTTCCGTCCGGCCGCTACGACCTGATCGTGTTGTCCGAGGTGCTGTATTATCTCACGGCCGCCGACCTCGAGGCGGTGGCGCAACGCTGCTGCGACGCCCTGCAGCCCGGCGGCACGATCGTACTGTGCCATTGGCTGGGCGAAACCGACTACCCGCTGACCGGTGACCAGGCAACCGACGGATTCGCCGCGACGGCGCTCAGGCGATCTCTGGTTCGGGAGCGGCTCGCAGGCGAGGTCTACCGGTTGGAACGCTTCCGGGCCCCTTGACGGGATCGCTCGCGAGGCGTCGCAGCAAGGCCTCGGCCCGGGCGATCTGCCGGGGCAGGTCGGCGGGCCGCAGGGTGCAATGACGGCGCAGGCTGGGACATTCGGCTTGCACACGCTCCCACACCGGCTCGAACGCTCCGGTGTTGTCCTGACCCACCAGCGCCTGCCAGGCCGGGCGATCCAGACCGAGGCGCCGCGCCCAGCCCGGGTCCGCCAGCGTGCCGGCCGCATGGGCCTGCCGCAGCCTGCCGCGCAGCAGCGCCCGCCGCAGCAGCGCCAGCACCAGCTCCACGTCGTCGTCGCACGGGGCCTCCTCGACGGCGTGGCGCAGCCGCATCGTATCGGCGGCGCCCCCCTTGGC
The DNA here is from genome assembly GCF_033947565.1 of Lichenihabitans sp. Uapishka_5. Classification (NCBI taxonomy): domain Bacteria; kingdom Pseudomonadati; phylum Pseudomonadota; class Alphaproteobacteria; order Hyphomicrobiales; family Lichenihabitantaceae; genus Lichenihabitans; species Lichenihabitans sp. Uapishka_5. The sequence continues at coordinate 17,227 of NZ_JARPVX010000024.1, read as the reverse complement.
CCGCCCATCAAAGCGGCAGGAGGTGGCGACCGTGACGCTCATCGGATGGCGCACCCGCAGGCCGGCCGCCTCGATGGCCCGGGTGAAGGCCGCATCCTCGCCGAGCGCCACCGCGGGCAGGCCGCCGACCGCCCGATAGGCCAAAAGCGTCACCGCGAGGCTCGCCCCGGACGACACCCGGTGGTTCGGCCAGGGGTCGTGCGGGCGGGGGTCGCAGCGGGCATAGATTTCGGCGATCTGGCGCAGGTAGCGGTCTTCCAGCCGGCCGCGCCGCACGAAGCGTGGTCCGAGCCGCATGATCTCCTCCGGCAGGGCGTCGATATAGCCGGCCACGCAGTCGACCGGTCGCGCCATCTCGGTCCGGGTGGCCGCGAACCAGGTCGGGGACACGAGGGAATCCGCATCGGTGGTGAGCAGCAGGCCCTGGTGGCAGCCGGCCACCTCAAGCCGATCGGCCGCGAGGTCCATCGCGGCCTTGCGGGCCCAACCGGCATTGGCGCGCGCGGGCTCATGCCGGGCCGACACCACCCGCAGCGGATGCGGGCAGGTTTCGGCAAAGCGGGTCACCACATCGGCGGTGTTGTCCGAACAATTGTTGGCGTAGACCAGGATTTCGAAGGCGCCCGCCTCGATCGGCGCTCCGCAGCCGTCGCGCTGGGTCGCCAGGGCCGCCAAACAGGCCTCGATCCGCCCGGCTTCGTTGCAGGCCGGGATCGCGACGATCGCCGATGCCTGTCCGGCCTGAAACGTGGCTGCGAGGCCGGAATCCATCATCGAATGATCCTACAATGCAGGTCGCTTAAGGCCGTTTTGCCACGGGCTGCACTAACAAACGGCAGCCGCGCGAAATGCCGCATCACCCGGCTGCCCATTCTGACCGGCTGAACCAGCGGTGACGAAGGGCGTCATTCACGGCCGAGGCTGGTCGGGCGTCGCCTCGATGCGCTACGACCATCGGGGCGCGTCGCTCGACTGTCGCGCCGGAGATGCCCATGCCGGTTGAACCCCGCGCCCTGCTGAGGAGCCTGTTCGACGCCGCGGTGGCCAGTGCCACACCGCGCCTGCGCTTGCCGGCGTGCCTGCCTGAACCGCCGGCCGGTCGCACCCTGGTGGTCGGGGCCGGCAAGGCCGCCGCCGCCATGGCGCAAGCGCTGGAAGACCTGTGGCCGGGCCCGCTGACGGGCCTCGTCGTCACCCGGTACGGCCATGCGGTGCCGTGCCGGACCATCGAGGTGGCGGAGGCCGCCCATCCGGTGCCGGACCATAACGGCGAACGGGCAGCCGCCCGCATGCTGGCCCTGGTGGCGGACCTCGGCCCCGACGATCTGGTGCTGGCCCTGGTGTCGGGCGGCGGCTCGGCGCTGCTCAGCCTGCCGGCCCCCGGGCTGACGCTCGCCGACAAGCAGGCCGTCAATGCGGCGCTGCTGCGCTCGGGCGCCTCGATCGTCGAGATCAATCAGGTCCGCAAGCACCTGTCGGCCATCAAGGGCGGCCGGCTTGCGGCGGCCGCCTGGCCGGCGCGCGTCGTCACCCTGGTGATCTCGGATGTGCCCGGCGACGATCCCGCTGTGATCGCCTCGGGGCCGACCGTGCCGGACGGCTCGACCTTTGCGGAAGCGCTGGCGGTGCTCGAGCGCTACGGTATCGCGGGCCCGGCCGGCGTGCTCGACCACCTGCGCCGCGCCGCAAACGAAACCCCGAAGCCGGGCGATCCACGGCTGGCCCGCGCCAGCACGGTTCTGATCGCAACACCGCAGCAGGCGCTCGAGGCCGCGGCCGCCACGGCGCGGCAGGCCGGCGTGACGCCCTTCATTCTTGGTGACGCCATTGAGGGCGAAGCCCGCGAGGTGGCGCGCGTCATGGCGGCGATCGCCCGCCAGGTGCGCCTGCGCGGGCAACCGGCCCCGCCGCCGCTCGTGCTCCTGTCGGGCGGCGAAACCACCGTCACGCTGCGCGGCGACGGGCGGGGCGGGCGCAACGTCGAGTTCCTGCTGGCGCTTGCGGTGGCGCTCGACGGTCTGCCGGGCGTTTTCGCACTCGCCGGCGATACCGATGGGGTCGACGGGGCCGAGGAGGTCGCAGGTGCGGTTGTGACGCCCGACACCTTGGCCCGCGCCGTCGCGCTCGGCCTGTCGCCGCGGGCGCGCCTCGACGCCAACGACGCCCACAGGGTTTTCGCAGGCTTGGGCGACCAGGTCGTCACCGGCCCGACCCTCACCAACGTCAACGACTTCCGCGCCATCCTGGTGCTCGGCGACTGAGCGGCGGCCCTCAGGCTTGACCTGCCGGCCGTTCCCATGCCATCCACCCGACCTCCCATCCCAGCGAGCGGCTTGCATTCGATGCACCCGCGCAAGTGACGGAACCGAAATGGCAAGAGAACGAGAGCACGGTCGCGACCGCGAGGAGCGCGACAACGAATTCGTGGACAAGCTGGTCCACATCAACCGCGTCGCCAAGGTGGTGAAGGGCGGCCGTCGCTTCGGCTTTGCGGCGCTCGTCGTGGTCGGCGACCAGAAGGGCCGCGTCGGCTTCGGACACGGCAAGGCACGCGAAGTGCCGGAAGCCATCCGCAAGGCCACCGACGCCGCCAAGCGCGGGCTGATCCGCGTGCCGCTGCGCGAAGGCCGCACCCTGCACCATGACGTGCATGGCCGCCATGGCGCCGGCAAGGTGATCCTGCGCTCGGCTCCGGCCGGGACCGGCATCATCGCGGGTGGCCCGATGCGCGCCATCTTCGAGACGCTCGGCATGCACGACGTCGTGGCCAAGAGCCAAGGCTCGTCGAACCCCTACAACATGATCCGCGCGACCTTCGATGCCTTGAAGCAGGAAGATTCGCCGCGCGCCGTTGCGGCTCGCCGCACCATGAAGGTCTCCGTTCTGCAGGGCCGCCGTCAGGGCGTCGATGCAGATGCGGTTGACGCGTGATCGGGAGGGCATGAACGATGGCTTCCGACAAGAAGATCACGGTCCAGCAGACCGGTAGTCCCATCGGCCGCCCGGCCGCTCAGCGCGCGACGCTGATCGGCCTCGGCCTCAACAAGATCGGGCGCCAGTCGGTGCTCGAAGATACGCCGTCCGTGCGGGGCATGATCGCCAAAGTGGCGCACATGGTCCGCGTGGTCGAAGCGAACTGAGCGGAGGCGGGATCATGAGACTGAATGACATCGCCGACAACGCCGGTTCGTCGAAGGATCGCATGCGGGTCGGCCGGGGCATCGGCTCCGGCAAGGGCAAGACAGGCGGCCGCGGCGTCAAGGGCCAGAAGGCGCGCTCCGGCGTCGCCATCAAGGGCTTCGAGGGTGGTCAGATGCCGCTGCATCGGCGCTTGCCGAAGCGTGGCTTCAAGAACATCTCGACCCTCGACTACAACGAGGTGAACCTCGGCCGCATCCAGCAGGCCGTCGATGACGGCAAGCTTTCGGGCGCCGTCACGGTGGCGTCGCTGATCGAGGCCGGTGTGGTGTCGAAGGCGCGCGACGGCGTCAAGATCCTCGGCATGGGCGAGCTGACGGCGGCTCTCCAGTTCGAGGTGGCGGCTGCGTCGAAGTCGGCCCAGGAAGCCATCGGCAAGGCCGGCGGCTCCGTCAACCTGCTGCCCGCCAAGGTGGCCAAGACCGCCAAGGTGGTCAAGGAGGCTGCGGCCTCCTAAGCCGGATCGCGGTTCCCTGGTGGGACGGCCGGGCTTGCCTCGGTCGTCGCAGGGTCTGGGCGCCGCGTTCTGTCTGCCACGCCATGCTTTCGGATGCCCGGTCGCAGACGGGGCATCCGGGGTGAGGCTCAATTTCGGCGTGGCGCTTTCGCGCCCTCCACGATAAGTCCGAAGCGGGGCGCATGGGCCTGATGCCCATCGTCCCGCTTTTTTCGTAGAATATCCCGGGAGCCCGGGATGGGGCAGCCGCCCCTTGGAGCGCCTCATGGCATCGGCAGCGGAACAGCTCGCGGCGAACATCAACTTCTCGGCCTTCTCCAAAGCCGAGGATCTGAAAAAGCGCATCTGGTTCACCCTGGGCGCCTTGGTGATCTACCGCCTCGGCACCTACATCCCGTTGCCCGGCATCGATCCCGCCGCCTTCGAGGCCTCGTTCACGGGACACAAGCAGGGCGTGCTCGAACTGTTCAACATGTTCTCCGGCGGGGCCGTGCAGCGCATGGCGATCTTCGCGCTGAACATCATGCCCTACATCTCGGCCTCCATCATCATTCAGCTGATGACCTCGGTCATCCCGTCGCTCGAGACGCTGAAGAAGGAAGGCGAGGCTGGCCGCAAGGTCATCAACCAATATACCCGCTACCTCACCGTCATCCTGGCGACGTTCCAGGCCTATGGCATCGCGGTCGGGTTGTCGGCGCAGGGGGGCGTTGTCACCGAGCCGGGGGTGTTCTTCATTGTGTCGACTGTCATCACGCTGGTCGGCGGCACCATGTTCCTGATGTGGCTCGGCGAGCAGATCACCTCGCGCGGCATCGGCAACGGCTCGTCGCTGATTATCTTCGCCGGCATCGTGGCGGCCTTTCCGGCCGCCATCGCCAACACCCTGGAGCTCGGTCGCCAGGGCGCCATCTCGACGCCGCTGATCCTCGTTGTCATCGTCATGGCGGTGGCCGTGATCGCCTTCATCGTGTTCATGGAGCGGGCACAGCGTCGGCTGCTCATCACCTATCCGAAGCGTCAGGTCGGCAACCGGGTCTACGAAGGGCAGACCTCGTTCCTGCCGTTGAAGCTCAACACCGCCGGTGTCATTCCGCCGATCTTCGCGTCGTCGCTGTTGCTGCTGCCCACTACCATCGCGAACTTCTCGGCCAATGCCGGCACCGGCGGTTGGCTCGGCACGATCACGGGCCTGCTCGGCCACGGGCGGCCGCTCTACATCCTGCTCTACGTGGCGATGATCGTGTTCTTCGCCTTCTTCTACACGGCTGTGGTGTTCAACCCCACCGAGACGGCCGACAACCTCCGCAAGCACGGCGGCTTCCTGCCCGGCATTCGACCCGGCGAGCGTACCGCGGCCTTCATCGACAAGGTGCTGACCCGCATCACGGTGCTGGGCGCCGCCTATATCGCGATCATCTGCGTCCTTCCCGAACTGCTCATCTCCTACGCGGCCCTGCCTTTCTACTTCGGTGGCACTTCCCTCCTGATCGTTGTCAGCGTTACCATGGACACCGTGGCGCAGATTCACGGGCACCTTCAGGCACACCAGTATGAAGGGCTCATCAAGAAGTCGCGCTTGAGAGGGAAGAAACGATGAGGATCATCCTCCTGGGGCCGCCCGGCGCCGGCAAGGGAACACAAGCCGCCCGCCTGATGGCGCTGCACGGCATTCCGCAACTCTCGACCGGCGACATGCTGCGTGCCGCCGTGAAGGCCGAGACCCCGACGGGCCTCCGGGCCAAGGATGTGATGGCCTCGGGCCAGCTCGTGTCGGATGAGATCGTGGTCGGCATCGTGGCCGAGCGTATCGAAGAAGAAGACGCCAAGGGGGGCTTCATCCTCGACGGCTTTCCGCGCACGGTCGCCCAGGCGAAGGCGCTCGATGTCATGTTGCGGCAGAAGGGTAAGCCGCTCGATGCCGTGATCGAGCTCGGCGTCGACGAGGACATGCTGGCCGGCCGCATTGCCAAGCGGGTCGAGGAAACTATTGCGGCCGGGGGCACCGTGCGGCTCGACGACAATGCCGAAGCGTTCCGGGTGCGGTTGGCCGCCTACCGGGACCTGACCGCTCCGGTGTCCGATTATTATCGCCAGACCGGTCAATTGCAGCGGGTGGACGGCATGGCGCCGATCGCCGATGTGACGGGTCAGATCGACACGCTGCTGTCGGCCCCGGCCGGAGCCAGCCTCCGCTAAAATGAAAGCGTTTGTCGCCGGATAAGCTCGGCTCCGGCAGTCTGGGAGTGACGGCCGCACCGTCGGTCGAAGGTGGATCGCAATCCGATCTGTCGCTGCGAACCCGTTGGGGGCGCGCAGCGACAGCCAGGTTGGTGGCTCAGGCGGTGTCGTCGAGCGACCGCCACTTGCGGCCGCTCTCGGCCAGCAGATCTTCGGCACCCTTCGGCCCCGTGGCGCCCGACGGATAGATTTCCGGCGTGCCTTCCTTCCAGGCGTCGAGGATCGGCTGCACCACCCGCCAAGCGTCCTCCACCATGTCGGCGCGGTTGAACAAGGTCGCGTCGCCGATCATCACGTCATACAGCAGCGTTTCATAGCCGACGCTGGGCTCCTGCTTGAAGAAGTCCTTGTAGGCGAAATCCATGCGGACCGGGGCCAACACCACCTCGGGGCCCGGCTTCTTCACCTCGAAATGCAGCGAGAAGCCTTCCTCGGGCTGAATGTGGATCACCAGCCAGTTGGCCGAAAGCTGCGACACGTTGGTGCCCGCGAAGGTTTGCAAGGGCGCCGGCTTGAACCGCACTGCGATCTCGGTGACGCGGTTCTTCAGGTGCTTGCCTGTGCGCAGGTAGAACGGCACGCCGGCCCAGCGCCAGGAATCGATGCCGACCTTCAGCGCCACATAGGTCTCGACGTTCGAGTCGGGAGACACGTTGGGCTCCTGCCGGTAGGCCGCCTTTTCCTTGCCCTGAACGGTGCCGGCCCCGTATTGGCCTCGCACGGCATCCTCGGGCTTCAGCGGGGGCATGCTGGTGAAGATCTCGGCCTTGCGGTTGCGCACGCCCGTCGCGTCGAAGCTCACCGGCGGCTCCATGGCCACCATGGCCAGCAGGGTGAACAGGTGGTTCGGCACCATGTCGCGTAGGGCGCCCGTCGCCTCGTAGAACTTGCCGCGTGCCTCGACCCCCACGACCTCGGCGGCCGAAATCTGCACATGGTCGATGCGGTCACGGTTCCAGAGCGGCTCGAACATGCCGTTGGCGAAGCGGAAGGCCGCGATGGCCTGTACGGTTTCCTTGCCGAGGAAATGATCGATGCGGAAGATCTGATTTTCTTCGAGCGAGTCGAGCAGCGTCTTGTTGAGCTGCACGGCCGACTCGACATCGTGCCCGAAGGGTTTCTCCACCACCACACGGCGCCAATGGCTGTCGTCTTGCTTCGTCAGCCCGGCCTTGCCGAGCTCGGTCGCCACGGTGCCGAAGAAGCGATCCGCGATCGCCATGTAGAAGATGACGTTGCCGCCCTTGAACCCGGCCTTGTCGATCGCCGCCCCGACATCGTTGTAGAGGTCGGGCTTGGTCATGTCGCCTTTGACATAACTCATGGTGGCCGCGAGGTTCTTCCAGGTGTCTTCGTCGATCTTGTCGACGTCGAACTCCGACGAGGCATTGCCGACGAAGCTTTCCAGCATGTCGTGCAGGTGCTTGGCCCAGGCCGCCGCGTCGCCATCGGCCAGGTCGACGCCGATCAGGGCGACCTTCTCGGGAAGCTGCTTCTTGGTGGCGAGGTTGTAGATGGCCGGCATGACGAGGCGCTTCGTCAGGTCTCCGAAGGCGCCGAAGATCACGATGGCGCAGGCCTCGGGATGGTCGGCCTTCTTGGGTTCCGTTGTGGGCATCGAATCGGCCAAGGCGCTCTCCTGGATATTGCGGCGAACAGGCGGCTGCGGCCGAGCGACGCGCACGGTGCAGCCGATGCCCTGCGAACGATTGGGATGTGCCTTAAGTTGCCGGGCTCGTTCAGGCGGCCGTTGGCTTGGCCTGCGCCACGCGCTCGACGGCGAACCCCCGGCCGGCTGCCGTGAAGGTTTCGCGCACCACGAATCCGTCATCGGGCGACATGGGGCCGATCAGGATCGGGCCGGTCGGCATGATGAGGGTCGCCTGATCGCGGACGAAGATCAGGATGTGCCGGTTGTGCGGCAGCAGGATCGCGGCCCAGCTCTTCAACGTCGAGAAATACGGCTCCTTGCGCCACGCCTGCGGGGCCGAAGCGTCCACCTGGATGTAGATGAAGCCGTTGCGGGGATACAGGGCGGCCGTCAGCTTGGAAACATTTGGCTTCCAGATGTCGGGCAGGCTCGCATCGGTGCGCCACAGGCAGAAGAAGTGTCGGCAATCGTCGGGCCGGCTGTCGTAGATGCGGCAGCTCGAGCCGATCGTGCAATGCGTGCACCAGGCCCCCTCCGGCTTGCCGAGCGCCTCGATCTTGTAAACCTTGCAGCACATCGTGCAGGAGCCGCATTCCCGGCCCCGCACGAGAGGCGCCTGATTATGCGCCGCGTTGAAATCCATCGAACCGGCTGTCCCGTGTCGCGATCATGCGCCGCGAGTCTAGCAAGGCGCGCAGGGCCGGTCACGTCGAACCGGCGTCATTTGTTCGTCACGGCGATCCCGTCCTTGCCGACGTTGATCTGCACCCCCTGCGGTTCCTTGTGGTCCTGGTAGCTCTGGTAGCCCAGCACCGCCACCACGGCCACCAGCGCGACGACGATCAGATAAAGGAGGTTGCGGTTCATCGTCTGCCTATCGGACTTTTGCGACCCATCCGCGACGGACGAGCTCAAGCTGCAAATATTGTCGCGCCGGCGATGTCCGGCTCGTGGTCCCGGGCATTGCCAGCATTGGCTTGAGCCAAGCTTAACCCTGTGGCGAGCCGGGCTTGCGGATAACCTCCGCCGCTCACCTTCGCTTAGTTTCTGCGGCGCAAGAACGAGGCACACTTACAACGCGAATGCCCCGGAGCCGCCGCATGACCTCGTCCCCCTACCGTCTCGTCACCCGCAGCGACTTCGACGGCCTCGTTTGCGGCATGCTGCTCCGCGAGAAGGGGCTGATCGACGAGATCAAGTTCGTCCATCCCAAGGACATGCAGGATGGCCTGGTGCCGATCACCGGCCGGGACATCATCACCAACCTTCCCCATGTGGCGGGCTGTCACCTCGCCTTCGACCATCATTCGAGTGAGGTCGACCGCCACGGCGCGACGCCCGACAACCATGTGATCGACGCGACGGCCCCCTCGGCAGCCCGGGTGGTCTACCGCTATTTCGGTGGCGCCGCAGCCTTCCCGAACGTCGGCGACGACCTGATGGCGGCCGTCGACAAGGCCGACTCGGCCCAGTTCAGCCGCGACGAGATCCTGGCGCCGCACGGCTGGACGCTGCTGAACTTCCTGATGGATTCGCGCACCGGTCTCGGCCGCTTCCGCGACTTCCGGGTGTCGAACTACGAGCTGATGATGCAGCTCATCGACAAGTGTCGGCACCTTGGCGTCGACGAGGTGCTGGCGCTGCCGGACGTGCGCGAGCGCATCGACCTTTACGAGGCCCATCAGGCGCTCTTCGCCGCGCAGGTGGCCCGCTGCACCACGGTGCACGGCAGCCTCGCCTTGCTCGACCTGCGCGACGAGGAGGTCATCTACGCCGGCAATCGCTTCGCCATCTATGCGATGTTCCCCAACTGCTCGATCTCGGCCCACGTGATGTGGGGCCTGAAGCAGCAGAACACGGTGTTCGCCATCGGCAAGTCGATCCTCGACCGCTCGTCGCCGGTCGACGTCGGCGGCATCTGCGCCAGCTATGGCGGCGGTGGCCACGAGGCGGCCGGCACGTGTCAGATCCCCAATGACCGGGCCGAAACCGTCAAGGCCGAGCTCATTGCCCGCCTTAATCCGAAACTGATGGCGGATGCAGCGTAAGGGCAGCGTGCAGCCACGCAGAGCGGTATGGAAACTGCGGCATTACCGATTTGAAGAGAGGCTACAAGGGCCGGGCAAATCAAATAGAGTTTCCGGCACCTAGGCTTTCCCCATGAGCGACAATTTTCCCCACCCTGTGTGGCATCATCTCCGAAGTGCCATCCGAGGCGGTTAGGATCGTACAGATCCAGGAGGTCTGCGAGATCGGCATCCACGCTTTCGCCAAGTCCGACAGCTGACCAACGAGGAGATTCAAGAGAACGCCATGGGCTTCCTGATGGCAGCGACCTTGCTGGAACGCACGATTCCGCATGGCGGCGAGAATAATTTAAAAACGCCCGCGGCGTGAGCCGCGGGCGCATCCGGCTATGTGGCGGGTTCGATCAGGCCTGCACAAGGACCTTCCGGCGCTTGGCGCGGTAGCCAAGAACACCGAGACCGAAGAGGCCGGCGGCGAAAAGCGGCGCCGACGACGGCAGCGGGACGGAAGAGACCGCCAGGGACCCGCCGTAAGACGGCGTGTCGCTCGTGGTGCCGCTGACCTGCAGGTAATAATTATTGGCAGGTTGCAGAAAGGCCTTGAGCTTCGTGCCTTGCGTTTCTGGCGGAGCATTCGGATCGGTGCTGGTGAACGACGTCACCAACGTTCCAGAACCGATGCTGCCGCTGTAGAGAGCCAGCGTAAAGTCGGAGATGTATTGCGCTGCGGACGAGTAGGAGTTCGTGATCGATGCCGAGAAGGAGGCGGTCGAGACGGTGGAGAAGGTTGCGTAATCCGTGAACGTGCCTTTGACCGTGTTCATCCACGATCGGGAGTCGTTCGCGGGTGTTCCCGTGACAACCCCGAAGGAAATGGTCGAGGCATGGGCCGGAGCGATAGCCGGGAAAATAACAGCGCCGGCGAGCAAGCCTATCCTAAGCAATGACGTCATGAGTAACATCCTCGGGGACGCAATGTCCCCGGTCACGAAAATTGATCTCGGAATCTGGCACACTAATTTAAGATAAAAACGCAGACATAATATGTTCTTGTAACAAAAATGTCTACGTTCACTTACATTTGTTTGTTTTGTAATAATAAGTTCAAATATTATCATTTGTTGAGACGCTAAAACTCGGCGGTAGGCCGCTTTTGCAAGATGTCGATCCATCTTTTCACATAAAGCATAGTCGAACCTGACCGGTGGAATTGCCGCGACGTTCGACGAGCCGGAGTGGGGCACAGTGGCGCCCGGCCTCGTGGAATAAACAGGGACCCATTGCGTGTTCGATCTTGTTATTTAACTTGTGCAGCCCGAACTGGTCCGCGCTGCCAGGACGCCGTGAAAATCGTGTTTAGGGAGGACCTTCCCCCTTGACGCCGGGTTTGATTGTTCCTCTTCTGTTCCTATGGATCCGGAGGCTTCATCCCGCAAGATCATCCATGTCGACATGGATGCCTTCTATGCGTCCGTCGAGCAGCGGGACGATCCCGCGCTGCGCGGCCGGCCGCTCGCGGTTGGCGGCTCACGCGAGCGCGGCGTCGTGGCGGCCGCGAGCTACGAGGCGCGCCGCTTCGGGGTTCGGTCGGCGATGCCTTCCGTCACGGCGCGGCGGCTTTGCCCGGAGCTGTTGTTCGTGTCGCCCCGCTTCGACGTCTACAAGGACGTGTCGGCGCAGATCCGGGCCATCTTCGAACGCTACACCGATGTGATCGAGCCCTTGTCGCTCGACGAGGCCTATCTCGACGTCACGGCCGACCCCGCCGGCCTCGGCACCGCCACCGCGATCGCCGAGGCCATCCGGGCCGCGATCCGCGCCGAGACCGGCCTGACGGCCTCGGCCGGCGTGTCCTACAACAAGTTCCTGGCCAAGCTCGCTTCCGACCACCACAAGCCCGACGGGCTCTGCATCGTCACCCCTCGCCAGGGCGAAACCTTTGTGGCCGGCCTGCCGGTGTCGCGCTTTCACGGCGTCGGCCCGGTCACGGCCGCCAAGATGGCCCGACTCGGCATCGCCACCGGCGCCGACCTGAAGAACCAATCGCTGGCCTTCCTGCAGGACCAGTTCGGCAAGTCGGCCGATTATTATTATTGGGCTGCGCGGGGGCGTGACGAGCGGCCGGTGCGGGCGCATCGCATTCGCAAGTCGATCGGCGCCGAGCGCACCTTTCCGGTCGACCTGCGGGCCGAAGCGGACCTGCTCGCCGCGCTGGGGGAGATCGCCACCAAAGTGTGGGATCGCGTGACCTCCGGCAACAGCTTCGGCCGCACCGTCACCCTGAAGGTCAAGTTCGACACGTTTCGCCAGCTGACGCGGGCCCAGAGCCATGCCGATGTGGTGACTTCGTTCGAACGTTTCGCGGCTTCCGGGGGCGGCCTGCTGCGCGACCTCTGCCCGATGGAGCGCGGCGTGCGCCTGCTCGGCATCACGCTGTCAGGTTTCGAGCCACCACGCGACCTGCGGGAAGAACAGCTCGGCTTCGAGATCTGAGGCCCGCAGAGCCTTGGTGTCGTTGAGGCGCATGGGTTTCGTCGCGGGGCCGGCTTGGCTATGGACAAGGATGAATTCCGGACCCCATGCGCCCCGATAGCCTCAATCCCTTGTTCGCCGCGGCCAAGACCCTGAAGGGGGTGGGGCCGAAGCTCGCGCCGACGCTCGACCGGCTTATCGGCCGCGATGCGCGGGTGCTCGACCTCGCGCTGCATCTGCCGACCGGCGTCATCGACCGGCGCGCCCGCCCCCGGGTCGTCGAGGCCGCGCGCGACCAGGTGGTGACGCTCGAGGTGCGGGTGGTCAATCACCAGCCGCCGGCCCAGAGCCGCTCCGGCAAGGCGCCGTTTCGGGTGCTGGTCGAGGACGACACCGGCACCGTGACGCTGATCTTCTTCCACAACAGCGCCGCCTGGATCGGCAAGATGCTGCCCGTGGGCGCCACCCGCTGGGTGTCGGGCCGGCTGGAGCTGTGGGACGGCCACCTGCAGATGGTGCACCCCGACCGGGTGATGACGGCCGAGGACCTGGCCACCATGCCGGCGGTCGAGCCCATTTATCCGCTGACCGAGGGGCTGTTCCCCCGGGTGCTCGGCCGCATCGTGGCGGACGCGCTCGTGCGCGTCCCGGTCCTGCCCGAGTGGCAGGACGACAACCGCCGCATCCTGCGCGGCTGGCCGGAGTTCCACGCCGCTCTGGCGACGCTGCACCGGCCCGCCAAGCCGGCCGATGTCGAGCCCACGAGCCCCGCCCATCAGCGCCTCGCCTATGACGAACTGCTGGCGAGCCAACTGGCCCTCGCCAGCGTGCGCGGGCGGCTGCGCGCCGGCGATGGGCGACGCACGCTGGGCACCGGCGCCATCGCGGATCGGCTCGAGGCGGCGCTGTCGTTCCGCCTGACGGACGGGCAGGCGCAGGCCCTGGCCGAGATCCGCGCCGACCTCGCGGCGCCCGAGCGCATGCTGCGGCTGCTGCAGGGCGACGTCGGCTCGGGCAAGACCGTGGTGGCGTTGCTGGCCATGGTGACGGCCGTCGAGGCGGGCCGGCAGGCGGCCCTGATGGTGCCGACCGAGATCCTGGCCCGCCAGCATCACGAGCGCCTGAGCGCGCTCGGTGCCACCGTCGGCCTCGTGGTGGAACTGGTCACCGGCCGCGACCGGCCGAAGGAGCGGGAGGCGAAGCTCGCAGCCCTGGCGTCGGGGGCCATCCACATCGTGGTGGGCACCCACGCGCTGTTCACCGACCCGATCGCCTTCCGCGACCTCGGCCTCGTGGTGGTGGACGAGCAGCATCGCTTCGGCGTCAACCAGCGCCTCTTGCTGGCCGAAAAAGGCACCGCGGCCGACATGCTGGTGATGACCGCCACCCCCATCCCCCGCACCCTGGTGATGACGGTGTTCGGCGACATGGACGTTTCGATCCTGCGCGAAAAGCCGGCCGGGCGGCAGCCGATCACCACCGTGCTGATCGGCGCCGAGCGGCTGGACCAGGTGGTGGCGGGTCTGGCGCGCGCCATCCGGGACGGCGCCCGGATCTATTGGGTGTGCCCGCTGGTCAGCGAAAGCGAGCACAGCGACCTCGTGGCGGCCGAAGACCGTTACGCCGCCCTGCGGGAAGCCTTCGGCGACGCGGTGCGGCTCGTCCACGGCCAGATGAAGGCGGTCGAGAAGGATGTGGCCATGGCGGATTTTGCCGCCGGTCGAGCCCAGGTGCTGGTCGCCACCACGGTGATCGAAGTGGGGGTCGACGTGCCCGAAGCGAGCGTCATCGTGATCGAACATGCCGAGCGCTTCGGCCTCGCCCAGCTGCACCAGTTGCGCGGCCGCGTCGGGCGCGGCGCCGCGAAGTCGAGCTGCGTGCTGGTCTATCGGGGGCCGCTCGGCGAAACCGGCGAGGCGCGGCTGCGGGTCATGCGCGACACCGAGGACGGCTTCGTCATCGCCGAAAAGGACCTCGAGCTGCGCGGCGAGGGCGAGCTCATCGGCACCCGCCAGTCGGGCCTGCCGACCTACCGCGTGGCGCGGCTCGACCAGCATGGCGCCCTCCTGGCCGAAGCCCGCGAGGAGGCCGCCGGGATCTTCGCCGACGATCCGCAGCTTGCGTCCGATCGCGGCGTGCGGCTGCGCACGTTGCTCTACCTGTTCGAGCGCGATGCCGCCGTGCGGTTGCTGGCCGCGGGATAGCGTCGTGCCGTCGGCGAGGCCGAAACAACACACCTCAGCGCGAATCGGCGCGCCGTCGGGCGGGCCGCGGGACCTCGATGCCACCCTTGTACATTCTGCGTTCAGGGCCGGTGATCCAGAACGGTCCCGATCAACCGAGAAAGTTCCCGATGACGCTGTTCCGCACCTTCTGCACCGCCGGCCTGCTTTTGTCCGCCGCCGTCGCGCCCGCCCTGGCGGCCGGCCCCCAGGCGCCGACTGCCGAGGACAAGCTGCAGGCCGCCTGCTACCCGGACGTCGAGAAGCTCTGCAAGGACGCCATGCCGGACGAGGCCAAGGTCGCGGCCTGCATGAAGCAGCACAAGAGCGAGATCAGCGCCAAATGCGAGGCCGCCTATAAGGAATCCGGCCGCACCGACTGAGCCGTCGGACGCTTCTCGCCGTTGCGGCCCAGTCCTCATGGCTGGGCCGTTTGTTGTTGTGGCGCCCGCACGGACGACCGGGCGCTGGCGCTGGCCTTGCGCGTCGGCCATGAAGCGCAGACCATCGCTCAAGGACCATGGAGGCGTGGGCCTCACGATGGGACGGCCCCGCCGTCAAAGCCCAGGCTGAAGGGAAAACACGATGCGCAACCCACTCAAGGAGCGTTGGGCGGCAGGGCGCCCGGTGCTGAACGGCTGGCTGTCGATCGCCAACCCGTTCTCGGCCGAGATCATGGCGGCCCAGGGCTACGACAGCCTGACCGTCGACCTGCAGCACGGGGTCGTCGACGCCCAGGCCATGGTGGGGCTGTTGCAGGCCATGCGGGCCAGCGGCGTGGTGCCGCTCGCGCGCGTGCCCTGGCTCGATCCGGCCGCCGTGATGCGGGCCCTCGATGCCGGCTGCCTCGGCGTCATCGCCCCGATGATCGACACGCCCGAACAGGCGGCGGCGCTGGTGTCCTATCTGCGGTATCCGCCGGTCGGCACGCGCTCGTTCGGGCCGACGCGGGCGGCCTTCTCGGTCGGCATGCCTTATGACGGCACGGCCGACGACCACATGCTTGGCTTCGCCATGATCGAGACGGCGGCCGGGTTCCGCAACCTCGAGGCCATCGCTCGCACGCCGGGGCTCGATGGGCTGTATGTCGGCCCGTCGGACCTGACGATCGCGTTGACGGGGCGGCGCTACCGCTTCGGCCTCGACCGGGAGGAGCCGGAGATCATCGAGGCTTTTCAGGCCATCCTGCGCTCCGCCAAGGCGGCCGGATTGCGCACCGGCCTGCATTGCGGCTCGGCCGCTTATGCGGCGCGCGCGGTCGGCTGGGGGTTCGACATGGTGACGCTGCCGGGCGACGTGCAGCTCCTGGCGAGCGGCGCCGCCGCAAGCCTCGCCGAGGTCCGCGAGCGGCTGGGCGAGGCCGCCGTGCCGGCGGCCCGTTCCGCCTACTAGGGCGCCGGCGCCGTCAGCCCCCGAGGCCCGGCTGTGCCTGCCCCGGGAAGGCGCGGCGCAGAATGTCGAACTGGGCCTGCACCCCGGCGGCCGCGCTGCGCGGCGCTTCCACCGGCTTGGCATGCACCTGGGCGTCGAGCTGCACGATGCGCGCATGCACCCGCAGCGACTGCGCCGTGAACTCCTGCAGATCCTCGGGCAGCTGGGCGAACTGGCTCGCCTGCGAGGCGATGCCCTGGCTCGATGCCGTGAGCCGTTGCCGCCCGCGGGCCGCGTCGTCGTCGGCGATCTCGCCGTCGTTGACGGCCTTCTGCACCAGCAGCCAGGACGCGATCTGCATCAGCCGTGTCGTCAAGCGCATGCTTTCGGCCGCATAGGCCAGCGCCAGCGGGCGCGGCAGCCCCTTCGACTGTTGGCGGCCGGGGCCGTCCAGATAGGCCGCAACCTCCTCGACGAGCCGCATCCCATCCTGGAACAGCGCCTTGAACTGTTGGGACGAGGCAAGCCGATCGGCGAAGCTCACCGTGTTGTCCCGAAATTCCGTGCTCGCCATCTTCGACCTCGCTTGCGTCACGGCCCGACGGACAAGGGGGGCCATGCCCGCCTTGTCTCGTTTTGAACCGCTTCGTTGTAACTGTCGGGATGGTTGCAAGCACCGCGCCGGAGCGCCCGTCCCCATGTTAACTTCCGCTTAAGGTTAACGCGGCGTCGACCGTCAGCATGATCTTGCCGACATGGTGGCCGGCCTCCATACGGCGGTGCGCGTCGGCGGCTTCCCGCAGCGGGAAGCTGCGATCCATCACGGGCCGCACCGTGCCGGCTTCGATCAGCGGCCACACCTCCGCTTCGAGCGCCCGCGCGATGGCGGCCTTCTCGTCGATGCTGCGGGGCCGGAGGGTCGATCCGGTATGGACCAGCCGCTTGGTCATCAGCTTGGTGAAGTCGACCGTCGCGGTTGCGGCCTCGAGGAAGGCGATCTGCACGATGCGGCCGCGCTCGGCCGCGGCCTCGTAGTTGCGTCCCACATAGGAGCCGCCGACCATGTCGAGGATCACGTCGGCGCCGCGCCCGCCGGTCGCCTCCTTTACGGCGGCGACGAAATCCTGGGCGCGGTAGTCGATGGCGCCGTCGGCGCCGAGCGACAGGATGGCCTGGCATTTCTCGGGTGAGCCGGCCGTGGCCAGCACGGTTGCCCCAAAAGCCTTGCCGAGCATGATCGCCACCGTGCCGATGCCCGAGGTGCCGCCATGCACCAGCAGCGTGTCCCCGCGCTTCAGGCCGCCGCGGTCGAACACGTTGGTCCAGACCGTGAAGAAGGTTTCGGGCAGGGCCGCGGCCTCGAGCAGCCCGAGCCCGGCCGGCACCGGCAGCACCTGCGGCTCGGGCGCCACGACATAGCCGGCATAACCGCCGCCGGGCGTCAGGGCGCAGACTGCGTCGCCCAAAGCATAGCGCCCGGCGCCCTCGCCCAAGCCCGCCACGAGGCCGGCGACCTCGAGGCCCAGCAGGTCGGAGGCGCCGGGCGGCGGCGGATAGGCGCCCTTGCGCCTGTCTCTTATACACATCT
>NZ_JARPVX010000023.1:0-49117 GCF_033947565.1 Lichenihabitans sp. Uapishka_5 | reverse complement strand
CTCGTGGGCTCGGAGATGTGTATAAGAGACAGGTCACGGAACGCCGCCGATGCCGTTCGGGAACGGGTCGGTCGGGTCGCGCAGCAGCGTCGCCTCGGCGCTGACCCAGGCCCGGCCGGTGATGGAAGGCAGCACGGTGCCGTCCGGGCCGGGCGCGTAGCGCGCCGTGAAGCGGGTGCCGATGACGCTTTCCTGCACCCAGGGGGTGTCGGGCGCGAGCCCGCCATGCGCCGCCAGGCAGGCCAGCTTGGCGCTGGTGCCGGTGCCGCAAGGCGAACGGTCGTAGGCCCCGCCGGGGCACAGCACGAAGGAGCACGAATCGGCGCCGGCCGCGCCGGGGCCGAACAACTCGATGTGGTCGATCTCACCCCCGTCGCGTCCCGTCACGCCGTGCCGCACCAGCGCCTGCTTGATGCGCTGCGCGACATCGGTGAGGCCCGGGATGTTTTTCGCCAGGATCGCGTGGGGGGTATCCTCCGTCAGGAAGAACCAGTTGCCGCCCCAGGCGACATCGCCCGTGACGGTGCCGAGCCCCTCGACCGGCACCGTCACGGCGGAGCCATGCAGGTAACTCGGCACGTTGGCGATCGTGGCGGTGTTGCGGTCGTGCAGTTCGACGCCGACGACCCCGACGGGCGTGTCGAAGCGGTGCCGGCCGGGCAGGAGCCGGCCCATATGGGCCAGCGTCACCGCGGCCCCGATGGTCCCATGGCCGCACATGCCGAGGGTGCCGGCGTTGTTGAAGAAGATCAGACCGGCGGCGCAACCCGGCTCGGCCGGCTCGCACAGGAGCGCCCCCACGATCGCCTCGAAGCCGCGCGGCTCGTTCAGCACAAAGGTGCGCACCCCGTCGTGCTCGGCCGTGAAGCGCTGGCGCCGCGCGGCCAGCGCGCCCAAGCCGAGGTCGGGGCCGCCCGAGACGACGAGCCGGGTCGGCTCGCCTTCGGTGTGGGAATCGATGACCCGCATGGGTTCAGGCGGCCCGGCCGAGCGCCGGCGCGTCTTCCCCCACCCAGGCCGCGTACCAGGCCTCGAACAGGTCGAGCTGCCCCTTGGCATATTGCGCCTGGGCGGGCGACAGCGCGTCGGTTTCGTTGAAATGCAGCCCGTATTCCGCATGGCCGCGCAAGGTCATCAGATATTTGTAGTGCAGCACCAGGTCGGTGCCCTCGTCGAAGGACGACAGGGTGCCGAGCGCCTGCTCAAGCTCGGCCGCCCGGCGGCGCGGCGCAACCTCGCCCTTGGCGGCGCGCTCGCAAAGGTCGACGAGGTGCAGCACCTCGCGCGGCAGCACGTTGCCGATGCCCGTGATGGCGCCCGTGGCGCCGCAATTGACGAAGCCGTTCACCACCTGGGTGTCGACGCCGACCATCAGGGTCAGGGCCGGGTCGCGGCCGGTGATGTGCTCGGCCGCATAGCGCAGCGACGCGGCGCCGCCGAATTCCTTGAAGCCGACGAGGTGCGGATGGCGCGACCGCACGTCGAAGAACAGGTCGGCGCGCGTTTCGAAACCGTAATAGGGGCTGTTGTAGATCACCGACGGCAGGTCGACGGCGGCCCCGAGCACGGCATCGAAATGCGCCCGCTGGGCCGCCTGCGAGGAGCCGCGCGACAGCACCCGTGGTATGATCATCAGCCCGGCCGCGCCGCAAGCCTTGGCATGGGCCGCCAGCGCCGCAGCCCGCTTGGTGTTCTGGGCCCCGGTGCCGACGATCACCGAAACGCCGGCCTCGACCAGCTTGGCGACGCCCTCCATGCGCTCGGCGTCGTCGAGCAACGGCCAGTCGCCCATCGAGCCGCAATAAACGACGCCCGACATGCCGAGCCCGACGAGCTCCACGCCCTTGCGCACCAGGGCCGCGAAGTCCGGCTTGCGCTCGGGCGTACAAGGGGTCATCAGCGCCGGGATCGTGCCGGTGAAGGGATTGGACTGCATGGGCGCCTCGCGGGTCGGCATCGGGACGGGTGGATCGGGTTCGGGGCGCAGCATCGCATCGGCGCGGCACGGCGTCTTGGCCGAAACACGAGCCGGAATTGTTCAATCGGCACGAAGTCCGGGCGGGAGGGCCGGTGGAGCCGCTTGAAGCGCTGCTGGCGCGCCTCGACCGGCCGCTGTTCGTCGAAGCGCTGTTCGACGCCGTTCCGGACACGATCTTCTTCGTCAAGGATGCCGAGGGGCGCTACGTCGCGGCCAACCAGACCCTGGCCGAGCGCACGGGCTTCGGCCACAAGCAGGCCCTGATCGGCCGCACCGCCGACCAGGTGTTCCCGGGCGCGCTCGGCCGGCGCATCGCCGAACAAGACCGCACCCTCCTGCGCGACGCCCGATCGCTGAAGGGCGAACTCGAGCTGCACCTTTACCCCGATGGGCGCGAAGGCTGGTGCCTGACCTGGAAGGAGCCGCTGTTCGACCGCGACAGCACGGTGGCCGGGCTGGTCGGCCTGTCGCGCGATCTCAGGCCCGCCAATGCGGCACCGGACGAAACCGCGGCCTTGTCGCGCGCCCTGCAGGCCGCACAGGCGCGGCCGGGCGCCGGCCTCAAGGTGAGCGACCTCGCCGGCCTGGCCGGCCTGTCGGCGTTCCAGCTCGACCAGCGGCTGCGCACCATGTTCGGGCTGTCGGCCGGGCAATGGCTGACGCGGCTGCGGATCGACGAGGCCGGCCGCCTGTTGCGCCAGGGCGAGGCGCCGATCAGCGCCATCGCGCTCAGCTGCGGCTACGCCGACCAGACCAGCTTCACGCGGCAGTTCCGCAAGCTCGTCGGCCTGTCGCCGGGCGCCTATCGCAAGCTGAGCGCCGTGCCGCCGCGGCCGTGACGCAGGGCGTCAGGCCGACACGGTCGCGATAGGGCGGTGGCTTCCGGGGTGCGGTGCTGTAAGCCTGACCTCCGCCACCATTCTTCCGGAGACGACCCCGTTGCGCCCCCCAGTCCCGCTCAGCCGCACCCGGATGATCGTCGCGATCAGCGATTTCCAGGATGGCTGGCCGCCAGCCGACACGCCGGAACCTGACGTCGACCTGCTCCGTCAGCACTGGCACGACGGTGCGCTCGGGCCGGCCCCGGGGCCCGCCGGCCGTCCGGCCGGGCCGGTCGCGGTGGAAGGCGGCTACCTCGAACGGTTGCCGCTCGCCTGCGTGGCGTCTGGCCTCGTCGACGCGGCCGAAATCTGGCACCATTGGCGCCCCGACACCCCGGCCCCCTTCGGACGCGACTCGGATGTGCTGGCGCGGCGCGCCTTCCGGCTCGGCGACGCCACCCCGCCGTTCCGCTCGAACAGCATGCTGGGCTTCGTCGAGGCCTTTGGGGCGCCGCACATCTTGTGCGCCTGGGGCCTCGGCGTCGATGCGGCGCTGCTCGACGCCTGCGCCAACAGTTTCAAGATCTACAATTCCATCGACGCCCCGGCCCTGCGGGTGCCGCCCGAGGTGAGCGGCCGCTTCGACCTCGTGCTGACGGCGGCGGCGTGGCAATCGGCCGTCGTGCGCGAGCGCCATCCCGACATGCCCTGCGCCGTGCTGCCGATCGGCCCCGACTTCGCCGACCCGGATACGTTCCGGCCGCTCGGGCGCGAGAAGCCCTACGATGTGGTCTATGTGGCGGCGGCCCAGCCCTATAAGCGGCACGACATCCTGTTCGACGCCCTCGCCCGGGCGCCGCGCCGGCTGCGGGCGTTGTGCGTCTTCGGCTATGGCCACATGGCGGACGACCTGCGCCGCGAGGCGGCCGAGCGCAACCTCGACGTCAGCTTCGTGGGCCCGCCGGGCGTCGGCTTCGCCGAGGTCAACCGCCTGATGAACCTCGCCCGGGTCGGGGTGGTGTGCGGGGTGGACGACGGCGGCCCGGCCATCCTCACCGAATATATGCTGGCCGGGCTGCCGGTGCTGGCCAATGCGCAGTTGAGCTGCGGCCTGCAATACATCCGGCCCGACACCGGCCGGGCCGCGGCAGCCGAGGACTTCGCCGCCGCCCTGGTGGCGTTGATCGACGCCGCCCCGGCCATGGACCCGCGCGCCGCCGTGCTGGCCGAATGGGCCTGGCCGCATTCGGTGGCGCGGCTCCGGGCCCTCATGGCCGAGTTTCCAAAAGCACGCTCGCTCGGTTTCGATCCCGATCGGCCGCTGCGGCCTTGAGGCTGCTCGACAACCGCCACGCCCTTGCCATAGTGGAGAACCGGGACGCGCCGCTGGGGCCGGGCCCGTTGCCGGGAGACCGTGTTGAAGGCTTTGCATTTGCCGCTGCAGGGATGCGCCGCCTTCCAGTCTCCTTCCGCCCACCCAGCCCCGCTGATCTGCTTCAGCCATCTGCGCTGGGATTTCGTGTTCCAGCGGCCGCAGCACCTGATGAGCCGCTTCGCGCGCGAACAATCGGTGTTTGTTTGGGAGGAGGCGATCGCCTGCGACCACCACCGGCCCTTCCTGGAACATCACCCCTTCCCCGAACAGAACGTGGTCGCGCTCAGGCCGCGACTGCCGCATTGGTGGGACGAGGCCGCCAAGCAGAAAGCCCTGGCGGCGCTGCTGGACGGGCTGATCGCCAGCGTGGCGGGCAGTATCAGCCCGGTGCTGTGGTTCTACACACCCGCCATGTTCGGCTTCGCCCGGCACGTCGAGGCCGCCGCGGTCATCTATGACTGCATGGATGAATTGTCGGCCTTCCGCTTCGCGCCGCCCGAACTGAAGGCGCTCGAGGCCGAGCTGATGGACCGGGCCGATGCCGTGTTCACCGGCGGCTGGAGCCTTTACGAGGCCAAGCGCGACCGGCACGACAACATCCACCCCTTCCCGTCGAGCGTCGACGGGGCGCATTTCGCCCAGGCCCGGGGCGGCGCCCTCCCCGAGCCGGACGACCAGGCCGCGATCCCGCACCCGCGGCTCGGCTTCTACGGCGTCATCGACGAGCGCATGGACCTCGGCCTGCTGGCCGCGGTCGCGGCGGCCCGGCCCGACTGGCACATCGTCATGGTGGGCCCGGTCGTGAAGCTCAATCCGGCCGAGCTGCCGCACGCCAGCAACATCCACTACCTCGGCGGCAAGACCTATGAGGCGCTGCCCGGCTACCTGGCCGGCTGGGACGTGGCCCTGCTGCCCTTCGCCATCAATGCGGCGACGCGCTTCATCAGCCCGACCAAGACGCCCGAATATCTCGCGGCCGGCCGGCCCGTCGTGTCGACGCCCGTGACCGACGTGGTACGCCATTACGGCACCCTGCCGGGCGTCAGCATCGCCGATACGGCCGAGCGCTTCGTCGCGGCCTGCGCGGCCGCCCTGGCCCTGAAGCCGGACGACTGGCGCCCGCAGGCCGACGCCGCGCTGGCGACCCAATCCTGGGACGACACCTTTGGGCGCATGCGGGCCCTCGTCGATGCGGCCGTCGAACGCGGCCGCCCCGCCCCGGAGCCGCGCCGCTCGGCCGAGGTGATGCATCCGGCCATCCGGCCGGCAGGACGCCGCAAGCCCTTCGACGTGCTGGTGGCCGGCGCCGGTTTCGCGGGCGCGGTGCTGGCCGAGCGGCTGGCCGTCGGCTCCAACGCCCGCGTGCTGGTGGTCGACCGCCGCCCCCATATCGCCGGCAACGCCTTCGACCACCACGACAAGGCCGGCATCCTGGTGCATCGCTACGGCCCGCACATCTTCCACACCAACAGCCGCGAAGTGTTCGACCACCTGTCGAACTTCACGGCCTGGCGCCCCTACGAGCACCGGGTGCTGGCCGCCGTGCGGGGCCTGCAGGTGCCAATGCCGATCAACCGCACCACGCTGAACCAGCTGTTCGGCCTCGACCTCGCCGATGATGCGGCGGCCGCGGCCTTCCTGGCCGGGCGGGCCGAGCCGGTGGCAGAGGTCCGCACCGCCGCCGACGTGGTGATCTCGGCCGTCGGGCGCGAACTCTATGAATTGTTCTTCCGCGGCTACACCCGCAAGCAATGGGGCCTCGACCCGTCCGAGCTCGACCGCTCCGTCACCCAGCGGGTGCCGACCCGCACCACGACCGACGACCGCTATTTCACCGACACCTACCAGGCCATGCCGGCGAACGGCTATACGGCCATGTTCGAGCGGATGCTCGACCATCCCAACATCGTGGTCGAGACCGGCACCGAATTCGACGACGCCGCCCGCGACGTGGTGGTCGACCACACGGTGTTCACCGGCCCGGTGGACGCCTTCTTCGACCACCGCTTCGGACCCCTGCCCTACCGCAGCCTGGAGTTCCGCCACGAAAGCCACGCCCGGCGCCGCTTCCAGCCGGTCGGGGTCGTCAACTACCCGTCCGAGGACGTGCCCTACACCCGCATCACCGAATACAAGCACCTCACCGGGCAGGTGAGCCCTTCGACCTCGATCACCTACGAGGTGCCGAGCGCCACCGGCGACCCGTATTACCCGATCCCCCGGCCCGAGAACCAGGCGCTCTACAAGCGCTACGAGGCCCTGGCGCTGGCCCGCCGCGACGTCAGCTTCGTGGGCCGGCTCGCGACCTACCGGTATTACAACATGGACCAGGTGGTCGGGCAGGCGCTGGCGACCTACCGGCGCCTCGTCGAGCGCGGGATCGTGTCCGGCGCCGCCGCCACCGCGGCCGACTCGTCGAGCGCCGCAGCCCTGGCGTGAGTCGCGCCGAACCGTTGCGGCTCTGCCTCGCCACCGACAGCCGGGAGCCCTCGGGCGTGGGCGAGCACATGCTGGCGTTGGCGCTGGCGTTGCGCGACCGCTTTGCCGTGGTGCTGGCCTGCCCGGACAGTTCCGGGGGTGCGGCCCTGCTGGCCCGGGCGGCCCGGGGCGGTGTCGGGGTCAAGCGCCTCGATGACGATCCCGAGGCGACGCGGGCGTGGCTCGCGGCCAGTGGCTTCGACATCCTGCACCTTCACGCCGGCATCGGCTGGGAAGCGCACGGGCTGGCGCGGCTGGGGCGAGAGGCCGGCGTGCCGTACCTGCTGCGCACTGAACACCTGCCCGACCTCGTCACCGACCCGGAGCAGCGCCTCGACCATGCGGCCGGGCTCGCCCTGGTGGATCGCCTCATCTGCGTATCGGAGGCCGCCGCCGCGAGCTTCCGCGCCCGGCTCGACGACCCCGGCAAGCTCACAGTAGTGCCTAACGGCCATCCGACGCGGCCGGCGGGGCGGGAACGCGCCGCCGTGCGCCAGGATTTCGGCATCGATGATGCACGGCCCGTGTTGCTCAACGTGGCGCGCTTCACGCCCCAGAAGGACCATGCCACGCTGATCGCCGCGCTGCCGGCGTTGCTGCGCCGCCATCCGGACGCAGAACTCTGGCTCGCCGGCACGGGGCCGCTCGAAGCTGCGACCCGGCAGGCCGTCGTGGCGGCGGGTCTCGACGACGCCGTGCGGTTCCTCGGCCACCGCTCCGACGTGCCTGACCTGCTGGCGGCCGCCGACCTTTTCGTGCTGCCGTCGCGCTTCGAAGGCCTGCCGCTGGCGGTGCTGGAAGCCATGGCGGCCGGCCGGGCCGTGGTGGCGACGGCGGTCGGCGGCACCGACGAGGCCGTCGCCGATGGCCACACCGGTCGACTGGTGCCGCCGGGCGACCCCGCGGCGCTGGCCAACGCCATCGCGGCGACGCTCGCGCCCGGGTGTGCGCAACGCTTTGGCGACGCTGGACGGGTGCGCTATGCCGAGGCATTCACGGCGGCCCGCATGGCGGACGACACCGCAACGCTTTACCGCGGCCTCGATCCGGGGCCGCCCAGGAGAACACGCATGGCGCGGACGCGTTTGGGCTTCATCGGGGCGGGAGGCATCGCCCATCGCCACATGGGGGTGTTGCAAGGGTTCGAGGACGTTGAATTCGCCGCCTTCGCGGACCCGGCGGAAGAGCGCGCCCGCGAAGCGGCCGAGCGCTTCGGCGCCCGCGCTTATGCGGATTTCAACACCATGCTGGCCAAGGAAGAGCTCGACGCGCTCTACATCTGCGTGCCGCCCTTCGCCCATGGTGCCCCGGAACGGGCGGCTCTGGCCAAAAAGCTCCCCTTCTTCGTCGAGAAGCCGGTGGCGCTCGATCTCGCCCTCGCCGAGGAGATCGCCGCCGCCGTGGCCGCGGCCGGCCTCGTGACGGGCGTCGGCTATCATTGGCGCTACCTCGACACGCTCGACGAGGCACGGGCCGTGCTGGCCGACAATCCGGCCCAGTTCCTGTCGGGCTATTGGCTCGATTCGACCCCGCCGCCGCAATGGTGGTGGAAGAATGCCCAGTCGGGCGGCCAGATGAACGAGCAGACCACCCACATCATCGATCTCGCCCGCTACCTCGTGGGCGACGTCGTCCAGGTGTTCGGCCTGCATGGTCACAAGGCACGCCCAGACTTCCCCGGCCTCGACGTGCCGACGGTGTCCACCGCCAGCCTCAAGTTCGCGTCCGGCGCGGTGGCCAACATCGGGTCCACCTGCCTGCTCGGCTGGAATCACCGGGTCGGCCTGCACGTCTTCGCCGACCGCCTCGCCATGGAGGTGACCGACCACAACTTCATGCTCGACGTCGGCCATGGCCGACCGTATCGCGGCACCGACGGCGACCCCGTGTGGCGCGAAGACCGCGACTTCATCGACGCCGTGCGGGGCGGCGAGAACCGCATCCGCTGCCCCTACGGCGAAGCCCTCGCAACGCTGCGCGTCACCGACGCCATCCGCCGCTCAGCCGAGACCGGACAGGCAGTGACGCTCGCCCCCGAACCCAGCCCCACCGTGAAAGAAGCCGCTCATGTCTGACCACCGCCGCATCCGCTCCCTTGGGGTCGAGCGCCCGGGCGAGGCTTATTTCTTCGAATACGAGGAAGGCCCCCCCGGCGACGGCCAGGTGCGGCTCGAAACCCTCTATACGGGCTTCTCGGCCGGTACGGAGCTGACCTTCTTCAAGGGCTCGAACCCCTACCTGCATTCGCGCTGGGACGGCGAGCGCGGGGTCTTCATCCCCGGCGAGGCGAGCGCCCATTATCCCGTGCCGTTCATGGGCTACATGGAAGTGGCGCGGGTGGTCGAGTCGCGCACCCCGGCCTTCCACAACGGCCAGGTGGTGGCCACCACCTATGCCCATAAGTCCGGCCATATCGCCAACCCGTTCCAAGACCTCCTGGTGCCGCTGCCCGACGGCATGGACCCGATCCTCGGCATCTACGTGGCCCAGATGGGCCCGATCGCGGCCAACGGCATCCTGCACGCCGATGCCGAGATCTTCGGCGCCAACGTGCCGGCGCTCGGCGTCGGCGTCGCGGGCCGTCCGGTTCTGGTGATCGGCGGCGGCGTGGTGGGGCTGCTCACCGCCCTCTTCGCCCAGCAGGTCGGGGCGTCCGAGGTGGTGATCGCCGATCCGTCCGCGTTCCGCCGCGAGCGGGCCGAGGCGCTCGGCCTCGAGGCCGTCACGGTGGAGCAGGCCCAAGCCATCGCCAAAGACCGCTGGCACCATGGCGGCGGCGACCGGGGCGCCGACTTCGTGTTCCAGACGCGCGCCGAGCCCGCGAGCCTGCAGGCCGCGCTGCGGTCGCTCAGGCCGCAAGGCACCGTCATCGACCTCGCCTTCTACCAGGGTGGGGCGGATGCGGTGCGGCTCGGCGAAGAGTTCCACCACAACGGCCTGTCGATCCGCTGCGCCCAGATCAACCGGGTGCCACGCGGCCTCGGCTTCACCTGGGACCGGCGTCGGCTGGCCGGCGAGACCGTGGCGCTGCTCGAGGAGGTCGGCGACGAGATCCGCGAGCACGTCATCACCCATGTGGTGCCAATGGACCAGGGTCCGGCCTTCCTGAAGACCCTCGCCGAAACGCGGCCGGAATTCCTTCAGGTCGTGTTCAAGGGCGCCAACTGATGGCCGGGGACCCGGACGCCCCCGGGCCCGTCCGGGTCCTGTGGGTTTTCGCCTGGCTCGTGGTCGGCGGCGAGGAAACGGAGGTCCGCCTCCTCGCCAAGGCGCTCGACCCGGCCAGGATCAAGATCGACGTCGTGGCCTGCTTCCGGCGCGACAACATGCCGGAGCAGACCCACCAGCAGCTCGAGGCGATCGGCGTTTCGGTCGACCGCCATCCTTATGGCCTGTCGTTCGATGACACCGTCAACTATCTGGCCGGCAAGATCCCGGCCTATGACATCGTGGTGTCGTCGCAGAACGTCGCCGACATTTATCCGGCGCTGGAGCGGCTGCACCACCGCCCGCCCTTGATCGAGCATGGCGGCCTCGTCAGCGAGGCACTCGACGGGCCGAAGCATTTCACCACCCGCTATGTCGGTGTCTGCGATTCCATCCGCGATGCCGCGGCCGGCCGCATGGACCGCGCCCGGCACGCGCTGGCGATCCCCTCCATGGTCGACCTGACCGAATTCTCGCCCGCCGACCGCCCGGCGGCCCGCGCGGCCTTCGGTGCGAAGGCCGACGCGCCGGTGATCGGCTGGGTGGGGCGCCTCGACCGCAAAAAGCGCGTCGAGGACTTCATCCGGGCCGCCGCCCGCGTGGCGGTTGTGCGGCCGCAGGCGCGCTTCGTCGTGATCGGCGGACCGGACGCCTTTATGCCGGATTACGCCGAGGCGCTGAAGCGGCTCGCTGCGGATCTCGGCCTCACCGAGGCCATGGTGTTCCTCGGCGACCGCCCGGACGTGCCGAAGCTGCTCGCCGGCCTCGATGTCTTTGTCTGGCTGTCCAGGAACGAGGGCATGCCGCATGTCATCGCGGAAGCCGGCGCCGCCGGCCTGCCGGTGATCGCCACGCCCGACAACGGCGCCCTCGAGCAGATCGTCGACGGCACCTCCGGGCTCTTCGTGCCGCACGAGGACCCGACCGCCGTGGCGGCGGCCATGCTGCGCCTCGTCGACGACCCCGTGTTGCGCCGTCGTCTTGGCGGCGCCTTGCGGGCCAAGGTCGAGCGTGACTACGCCGTCGCGGCCGTGGTGCCGCAATGGCAGGCGCTGTTCGAGGCCGTGCTGGCCGAGCGCCCGCCGGCGCCGCCGCCGACCTTGTTCCGCTCCTTCTTCCAGGGCGGCTTCGAGTCCTCGACGCACAGGCGTGGCAGCGATGGCAAGCGCCTCGACCTGATCGCGGCCGTCGTCCATGACCGGCACGCCGCCGCCGACTACCGGCAGCTCGCCACCCACGGCATCCGCACCGTGCGGGACGGGCTACGCTGGCACCTGATCGAGACGGCGCCCGGCCGCTACGACTGGTCGAGCGCCCTGCCGATGCTGCGGGCCGCGCGCGACACCGGCACGCAGGTGATCTGGGACCTGATGCATTACGGCTGGCCCGACGACATCGACATCTGGCGCCCCGCCTTTGTCGACCGCTTCACCCGCTTCGCGGCCGCGGCCGCGCGCCTCGTGCTGGAGGAAAGCGATGGCGTGCCGTTCTTCGGCCCCGTCAACGAAATCTCGTTCTTCAGCTGGGGCGGCGGCGACGTCGCCTATCTGAACCCCTTTGCGCGCGGGCGCGGGCATGAGCTGAAGGTGCAACTCGCCCGCACCGCCATCGCGGCCATGGATGCCATCTGGGCCGTTGAACCGCGCGCCCGCTTCGTCCACGCCGACCCGGTCATCAACGTCATCACCCACCCGGACCGGCCGCACGAGCATGGCCACGCCGAAGGGCACCGGCAGGCCCAGTACCAGGGCTGGGACATGATCGCCGGCCTGAGCTGGCCGCAGCTCGGCGGATCGCCGAAGCACCTCGATATCGTCGGCGTGAACTATTATTTCAACAACCAGTGGATCCACGGCTCGGGCCCGATCGACGTCGGCCACGGTCTTTACCGCCCGTTCCGCACCCTGCTCAGCGAAACCTATGCCCGCTATGGCCGGCCGATCTACGTGGCCGAAACCGGCATCGAGGCCGAGCGCCGGGGGCCCTGGCTGGCCGCGGTGGCCTCGGAGGTGCGCGGCGCCCGGGCCATGGGCGTGCCGGTCGAGGGAATCTGCCTATATCCCGTGGTCAACCACCCCGGCTGGGACGATGACCGCCCCTGCCCGAACGGGCTGCTCGGGTCCGAGGTGACGCCCAGCGGGCGCTTGGCCGACAAGCCCCTGGCGGACGAGCTGGCACGGCAGAACAAGCTGATGGCGCTCGAACCACGCTGAAGCCCACCACACGCGCCTCATTCCGGGGCGCCGCAGGCGAACCCGGAACCGGGGTGCTCCGGCCTGCATCGCAAAGGCATCCCGGTTCCGGATCTCCGCTGCGCTGCGTCCGGAATGACGGCGATGCCGTTCAGCCCGCCGCAGCCGCCTTGGCCAGCGGGTACAGGCGGCGGTAGCGCTCATAGGCGTCCGCATAGGCTGGCACCAGGGCCCGGTCGGGCTCGACCGTCGCCTTCAGGACGGGCGGCGGCATGAACCGCACGGGATCGCCGCCGAGCGCCGCCGCCATGCCGAGGCGGGCGGCGCCGAGCGCCGCGCCCACATCGGCGTCGGCCCCGAGGTCGAGCGGCCGGTCGAGGATCGAGGCCATGATCTTGAGCCATAAGGCCGAGTTCGAGCCACCGCCGACCGCCACCGCACGCGTCACGGCCGTACCGGCTTCCTCCAGTACCCGCAAACAATCGCGAAACGCGAAGCCGACGCCTTCCATCACCGCCTGGGTCAGCGCGGCGCGTTCGGTGGATTGGCTGAGGCCGACGAACACGCCGCGCGCCGCGGCATCGTTCCAGGGCGTGCGCTCGCCAGACAGATAGGGCAGGAACATCACATCGGACGGCGCCGCCACGCTCGGGCCGAGGGCGCCGGCCAGTGCCGGCGCCGGCTCGCCGACGACGCGGCTGAGCCAGTTGAGGCTGTCGGTGGCCGACAGGATGACGCCCATCTGGTGCCAGGTGTCGGGCAGTGCGTGGCAGAAGGCATGCACGGCGCCATCGGTGTTGGGCGAAAAGCGGGCGTTCGACACGAACAACACGCCCGAGGTGCCGAGCGACAGGAAGGCCGAGCCGGGCACGACCGCGCCGATGCCGCAGGCCGAGGCGGCGTTGTCGCCCGCCCCGCCGGCCACCACGGGTGCCGCCGTCATGCCCCAGCGGGCCGCGAGCGCCGGCAGCAGGCGCCCCGTGGCCTCCGTACCCTCGGCCAAACGCGGCATGTGCGACCGGTCGAGCCCGGTGGCGGCCAGGAGCGCATCCGACCAGTCGCGCTTGGCGACGTCGAGCCAATAGGTGCCGGCCGCGTCCGACATGTCCGACACATAGTCGCCGATCAACCGCAGCCGCAGAAAGTCCTTCGGCAGCAGCACCTTGGCGACCTGCCGGAAGATGTCGGGCTCGTGCCGCCGCACCCAGGCGAGCTTCGGGGCCGTGAAGCCCGGCATGGCGATATTGCCGGTGATGGATCGCGCTTCGGGCGTGCCGGCCTCGATGTCGAGGCATTCATCGGCCGAGCGGCCGTCGTTCCACAGGATCGCGGGGCGCAGCACCCGGTCGGTCGCATCGAGCAGCGTGGCGCCATGCATGTGGCCCGACAGGCCGATGCCCTTGACGGCCGCCAGCGCCTCCGGATGCCGCGCCTTCAGGGCGTCGAGCGTCTTCACGGTGGCGTCCCACCAATGCTCGGGGTCTTGTTCGGACCAGCCGGGACGCGGCCGCGACACCGCGACGGGCTCGCTCGCGCTGCCGAGCGTCACGCCGGCCTCATCCACCAGGATGGTCTTGACCGAGGTGGTCCCGAGATCGATGCCGACGAACATGGCGCTTCCTCCCTGTCGGCCACTCTGCGGCGCGGCCGTTCTGGAACCGGCCCGCGTCGGGGCCCGTTCCGGCTCCATCAATCGCCCGGAGTCCCCCCATGCCGCAAGCCCTGACGCGCCTGACCCATGCGACCCATGGCCAGGGCTTCTACGACCTGACGCGGCCCGTCGCCCAATGGGTGGCCGAGCAGGCGCCCGCGGTCGGGCTGCTGACCGTGTTCTGCCGCCACACCTCGGCCTCGCTGGTCATCCAGGAGAACGCCGATCCCACGGTGCGGCAGGATCTGACGACCTTCCTCGACACCCTTGCGCCCGAAGACGACCGCTACGTCCACGCCGACGAAGGGCCGGACGACATGCCGGCCCATATCCGAACCATGGTGACGGCCACCAGCCTGACGATCCCGGTCGAGCGGGGCCGCCTGCTGCTCGGCACTTGGCAGGGCCTGTATTTGGCCGAACACCGACGCCGCCCGCACCGACGCGAAATCGTGCTGCATCTTCTCGCCGATTGCGCTTGACAGATCTCGCAACCGCTCGCATGTTCCTGTTATGTTCTTGCCGTAATGGGGAGCAGGACCCTTGGCTCAGAAAACCCTCTTCTTCGTCCAACCCTATCTCATGCGGAAGCAGAAGCTGCAGGCCGAGGGGGCGCGCACCTTCATCAACGACGGTGAGGCGCTGCGGGTCGGGGCCGACATGGCACGGCGCCGGGCCGGCGTGGTCGTAATGGCGCAGTCCTACGACACCGATCGGCAGATATTGTGCCGCCCCGAGGTGCTGCGCATTCACGGCCATGTGCCGGACGAGTGGATGCGCAACCGCCAGGGCGATCTGCTGGACCGCCAGGCCGCCTGATCCGGGTTGGCGCGGGCCTCGGACGCGAGACCCCCTGGCGCTTTCGCGGATGGGACCGCATAAGGGGGCGTGCCCACCGGACCGGAGCCCGCCCGCATGTCATCGAGAACGGCCGCATGGACCCTGGCTGCCTTGCTGGCGACCACGGGCGGCGCCTTCGCGGCGGCCGCGACCCCCGACGAGGCCGCGACGATCCGAACGGCGCTGGAGCGCTACCTCGGCCAGGGGCCGGTAGCGGTGGCGCCGGCCGGCGAGGCCTATCGGATCGACATCGACCTCAAGGCGGCTTTGAAGGGCCTGGAACGCTTCGGCGTCAGCCTTGATCCCGTCACGACCAGCATGACCGCGACCCCGCAGGGCAATGGAACCTGGCGCGTGACCGGGGGTGCCCCGCCGTTGCTCACCGTCAAGGCGGGCGGCCGCACCACCAGCATCGTGGCCAACGGTTATGCGTTCGACGACATCTTCGACCCCCGCATCCCGTTCCTCACTAAGTCGACGAGCCACTACGACAGCCTCAGCCTGGGAACCGTCACCGGGGACGGCACCGGACCGGCGAGCGTACAAACGCGGCAGCTCACCAAGGGAGAGCAATCCGCGACAGCCACCGTCGTGGGCGACGGCATCGTTGACATCGCCGGCACTCAGACCAACGCCGCCTATGCGCAGGATATCGCAATCGATGCGGCGGCGGGCGGGCGTCACATCGCCTTCAAGGGCGGCGCTTCGACCGATGGCCTCACGGTCAAGGCCCTGTCGGCGCGCGCCCTCATGGACCTGTGGGCCTTCCTGGTGGCCCACCCGACACCCGATGCCCTGAAGGCGGCATCGGCCGACTTGAAGTCCAAGCTCCGGCAGGCGCTGCCGGTCTTCGCCGACCTGACGCAGGACGGCACGCTGGCAAACCTTGCGGTGGAGTCGCCCATCGGTCCCATCGCGGCGCACAGCCTGACCACGCATGTGGCCTTGGCGGGGCTGACGCAAGCCGGGTCGGCGACGCTGGGCCTCAAAGCTGAGGGCCTCGCGCTGCCCACCGCGAGCCTGCCGGCATGGACCGCGGTGCTGATTCCCACGACGCTCGATCTCCAGGACACCGTGTCGGGCTTCAGGCTCGACCAGGCGGCCCGCACCGCCATCGACCTGATGGAGCCCGGCGCGCCGCAACTCTTGTCGCCCGAGAACCTCGACAAGGTCCGGACCGCGCTCGGCAGCCGCGACACGCTGGTGGTGACGCTCGGCGAAAACCATATCGTGACCCCGACGCTCGACGCCCATGTGAGCGGCTCCGTCCGGCTGGCCGGCCCGGTGCCGAGCCTCGCCGTCACCCTGCGGGCCAGCGGCCTTGACGCCGCCATCGCGGCCGTACGGGCCAAAGGCGCGAAGGATTCAACCGCCATCCAGGCCATCACCATGCTGACGCTGGTGAAAGGCTACGGGAAGGCGGAAACCGACGGGACGATGAGCTGGGCCATGATGGGCGATGGCACCGGCGCCGTAACGGTCAATGGCGTGCCGCTGCCGATCGGCATCCCCAAGTGATCCGGTTTAACTGACCCGGAACGTGATCCGTGCTTGATAAGCACCTGCGCCGCCTGCCTTGACGGCACGGCATGCAATTTTAGTTTCATAGGCCTGCCGATCCTGATGCGGCACTTGAACGATTGGAAGGGTTAGGCGATCCCGGCCGTGCTGCACACTCCCGCTCAGATCAAGACCGCCACACTGATCGATGCCATCGACTGGGCCGCCACGGCGCTCGGGCCTCGGCCGCACTGGCCGCGCAGCTTGAACACGGTTGTCGACCTGCTGCTCGCCTCGCCGGTCGGCATGGTGCTGATGTGGGGCGACGACCCGGTGATGATCTACAACGACGGCTATGTGCCGGTCGCGGCGGCCCGGCACCCCGGCGCCTTCGGGGGTCGCGTCGCCGCCGTCTGGCCGGAGATCTGGGACTGGAACGCCAGCATCATGGCGCGCGGCCTCGCGGGCGAGTCGATGGTCTACCGCGACCAGCACCTCGTGGTGGAACGCAATGGCGGGCCCGAGGACGTTTGGTTCGACCTGTTCTACGCGCCGGTGCGCGACGATGCGGGCCGCATCGCCGGCGTGCTCTGCACCGTGATCGAGACCAGCGCCCAGATCCGCGCCAGCCACCAGCATGCCGAAAGCGAGCGCCGGCTGGCCCGCAGCGAAGCCCGGCTGAGCATGCTGGTCAACCAGGCCAGCGTCGGCATCTCGCAAAGCGACCCCGACGGCACGATCGTGGCCGCCAACGATCGCTTCTGCGACATCATCGGCCGCCAACCGGAAGCGGTGGTCGGCACCCCCATCGAAAGCTTCACCCATCCGGGTGATGTCGCCACCAGCCGCGCCGCGGCCGCCAAGCTATGGCGCGACGGCCAGGCCTATATCGCCGAAAAGCGCTTGTTGCGGCCGGACGGCAGCTTCGTCTGGGTCAGCCACCATGTGTCATTGGCGCGCGACGCCGTCGGCGCGCCCGAATTCATCATCCGCATCACGCAGGACATTTCGGCCCGCAAGCAGGCCGAGGTGCTGGCGCGCGACTCGACCGACCGGATGCAACTCGCCCTCAGCACCGGCGCGGTGCTGGGCACCTGGTCCTGGAACCCGCATAGCCAGCGCCTCAGCGGCGACGCGCGCTTTGCTCAGACGCTGTTGCTCGACCCTGTAGATGCGGCCGCTGGTGTGCCGCTCGACCAGGCGCTGCAATCGATCCACTGGGAAGATCGCGCCCTGATCCGCGATCGCCTGAGGGTCGATGGCGGCGCCTTGGCGGCGTTCCATGTGGAGTGCCGCGTCAGCCACGGCGTCGGCGCCTGGATCTGGGTCGAGGCCAGCGGCCACCTCGAATCGGGACAGGACGGTCTGCCGCAACGCCTGCCCGGCATCCTGATCAACATCGACCAGCGGCGTCGCGCCGCCGAGCGCCAAAGCTTCCTAATCACGCTTGGCGACAAGCTGCGCACGATCGACGATCCGCAAGCCATCCTGGACCGCACCACGGAGGCGACGGGGCGGCACCTCGATGCGACCCAGGTGGTCTATGGCGAGGTGAGCCCGGATGGTGAAACCATCGAGTTGCTGACCCATTGGCCGGCCGCCGCAGCCGCGCAGGAGCGGCGCATCCGCACGGACCGGCTCGGGGCCGAGGTGGCGCGACGCCTGCGCACGGGCGACATGAGCCTGTCGACCGCGGTGCCGGCCTGGGAGGACGACCATGATCCCCTGGCCCGGATGGCCGTGCCGTTGTTCCGCGACGGGCGCTGGCATGCGGTGATGATGGCGGAGGTGCGTGGCGGCCGGCACTGGGACACCTCCGATGCCGAGCTGCTGCGCGAGGTGATCGGTCGCACCTGGGACGCGGTGGAACGCGCCCGCGCCGTGGTGACGCTGCGCAAGGCACAAGGGCGGCAGGCCTTCCTGTTGAGGCTGAACGACCACCTGAGCGAGATCGACGACCCGCGCGAGGTGCTGGAAACCGTGGCGGAATCGCTTGGCACCTATCTGGGCGTCAACCGGGCCAGCTATGGCGAGGTGACGACCGAAACCAGGACGCTGGTTTTCGCGGGCGCCTGGTCGGACGGCAGCGTGCCGCCCATCAACGGGCCGGTGCCTTATGGCGGTGTGGCCGACACCGAGGTGTCCGAGCTGCTGCGCGGCCTGACCGTGAGCGAAGACGATTTCACCATCGTTCGCGAAGGCCGCCCGAATGCGGGCAGCGCCTTCGCGCAACAGCGCATCCGCGCGGTCTTGGCCGTGCCGTTGATCCGCGACGGCCAGTTCCGGGCTGGGTTGTTCCTCGCTCAGGAACAGCCGCGGCGCTGGACGCTCGAAGAAATCTCGCTGACCCAGGAGGTGGCGCGCCGCACCTGGGATGCGCTCGAACGCACCCGGGCCGAGCAGGCGCTGCAGCGCAGCGAGGCCCGCCTGCGGGCCATGTTCGACACCTTGCCGGTCGGCATCGTGTTTGCCGAGATGCCGTCCGGGCGCGTCACCGAAGGCAATGCGCGCGTGGAGCAGATCCTCGGCTATGCGGCCTTCTCGTCGCTCGACACGGCGGCCTTTGCCGAATGGGTCGCCTTCGACGAGAACGGCGTCCGGGTGCCGGTGCAGGAACATCCGCTTTATCTGGCGGTGTCGGCCGGCAGCACGGCTTCGCGCACCTTCCACCACCAGCGCGGCGACGGCACCCGGGTGTGGGTCGCCATGATCGCGGCACCGGTGCGCGACCCGCAAGGCGTCATCACCGGCGGCCTGCTGACCATCATGGACGTCGACCGCGAGAAGCAGGCCGAAGCCGCGCTGCGCGACCTCAACACCACGCTGGAACAGCAGGTGGCGGCCCGCACGCGCGAACGCGACCGCGTGTGGCGCAATTCGCGTGATCTCCTGGCGGTGCTGAGCGTCGGGGGCGGCCTCGTGTCGCTCAACCCGTCCTGGACCGAGATCCTGGGCTGGAGCTTCGAGGAGCTCGTCGGCCGCGACTTCACAGCCTTCCTGCACCCCGACGACATGGCGGCCACGGCTCACACGCTCGAGGTGCTTCGGGACGGGCCGCTCGCAGCACCGTTCGAGAACCGCCTGCGCCGCCAGGACGGCAGCTACCTGTGGTTCTCCTGGACGGCCTCGCTCGAGGGCGCCGCCATCTACGCCAACGGCCGCGACGTCACGGCCGAGCGCCTGCAGGCCGAGGCCCTGCGGCAAGCCGAGGAACAGCTGCGACAAAGCCAG
Source organism: Lichenihabitans sp. Uapishka_5 (assembly GCF_033947565.1). Taxonomy (NCBI): domain Bacteria; kingdom Pseudomonadati; phylum Pseudomonadota; class Alphaproteobacteria; order Hyphomicrobiales; family Lichenihabitantaceae; genus Lichenihabitans; species Lichenihabitans sp. Uapishka_5. Next base: position 29,844 of record NZ_JARPVX010000023.1, on the reverse strand, counting down.
AAGATGGAGGCCGTGGGGCAGCTCACGGGCGGCATCGCGCATGACTTCAACAATCTGCTGACCGGGATCACCGGCGCCCTCGACCTCCTGGGCAAGCGCCTCGCGCAAGGGCGGACCGACACGGCCGAGCGCTACATCGGCATGGCCATGAACTCGGCCAACCGGGCCGCCGCCCTGACGCATCGGCTTTTGGCCTTTTCGCGCCGGCAGCCGCTCGAAGCCAAGCCCGTGGACGTCAATCGCCTCGTCACCTCGATGGACGACCTCGTGCGCCGCACCATCGGCGAGCGCGTCACCTTCGATTTCGCCCTCGGCACCGACCTGTCACCGACCTTGTGCGACCCGCACCAGCTCGAGAACGCGCTGCTCAACCTCGTCATCAATGCTCGCGACGCCATGCCGGATGGCGGCTGCCTGACCATCACGACCGCCGAAGCCGTGCTGCAGCCAAGCGGCCCCGAGCTCGAAGGGGGCACGCGGCCGGGCCGTTACGTGTCGCTCGGGGTGTCGGACACCGGCACCGGCATGACGCCCGACGTCATCGCGCGGGCCTTCGACCCGTTCTTCACCACCAAGCCCATCGGCCAGGGCACCGGCCTTGGCCTGTCGATGATCTACGGCTTCGCCAAACAATCGGACGGCACGGTCCGGATCACCTCGGCGGTGGGCGCCGGCACCACGGTGACGCTGTTCCTGCCGCGCTTCACCGGAACCGTGGTGGACGTGGGCGAGCGCCCGAGCACAGGCCCACGGCCCGGAGCCGGCGAGACCATCCTGGTGGTCGAGGACGACCCCAACGTGCGCGACCTCGTGCGCGAGATCCTGCAGGACCTCGGCTATCAGACGCTCGAGGCGAGCGACGGCCCTTCGGGCCTCGCGATGCTGCGGTCGGACGCCCATGTGGACCTGCTGGTCACCGATGTTGGCCTTCCGGGGCTCAATGGCCGCCAGCTGGCCGAACAGGGCCGGGTGCTGCGCCCGGGGCTGCGGGTGTTGTTCATCACGGGCTATGCCGAGAACGCCAGCTTCGGCGGCAACGGCCACCTCGACCCCGACATGCAGATGATCACCAAGCCTTTCGTGGTCGAGGCCTTTGCGTCGAAGATCAAGGAGATGGTGGGCAACTGACGGCGGCCGAAGCAGAAAGCTTCCCGCCTCAGATGTCCCGTCCCTCGACCTTCAGGCTCAACTCGCCTTCGAGCTTCTCGAGTTCGGCATTGTGGGGGTAGATCGCCTCGGTACGGCGGATCAGGTCGAGCGCCTGCTTGTCCATGCCGACGCGCTGCAGGATGACCCCCATGCCGCTGAGCGCACCGAAATGGCGCGGCTCGCGCGCCAGCACCTCGGCGATGTCCTGCATGGCACCGCTGTCGTCGCCCTTGAGGAAGCGCAGGGTCGCCCGCTTGTTCCAGGCCTCGGTCCAGGTAGGATCGATGGCGACGATGCGGTCGAGCAGCTGCGCCGCGACATCGAGCTTGCCCTTGCCGATCGCCGCGACGGAGCGGACCATCAGCAGGTCCGCCGTGTCGGAGCCCGACCGCAGCCACAACCGTTCGATCGCATGCGCGAGCCCATCGGCCTCGTCCGCATCCCCCGCATGGGCAAGGCGCCCGAACAGATCGTCCAGCCGCTCGGCCTGCCCTGTCACGGGGCCGGGCGACGGTTTGGGGGCCGGCGCCAGCGGGCTCGTGACGCCTGGGTTGGCAGTGTCGGCCAGGCCACCAAAGGCCGGCCACCGCTCGGCCGCAGCCGGCGCTTCACGCAACAAAACCGGCGTCGCATGGGCAACGCCGGTCGAAATGGATGAAACGATCAGGACGGATGCGAAGAAAAGGCGCATCCCTCCAAGCTAGGGTCGGCCTCGGATGCCGTAAAGGGCATCGGGCCGCCGAAGGCTCAGCCCTGGCGCGCCTTGTAGCGCTTCTGGACCTTGTTGATGATGTAGACGCGGCCCTTGCGACGGACCAGCTGGTTGTCGCGATGGCGACCGCGCAGCGACTTGAGCGAGTTGCGAACCTTCATGGTAGTCCCCGAAACACGAAAAAGCGGGGACGACATCCTCCGCGAACGCGCTCTCCTGTGCCGCAGGCTGCGGAAAAAATCAATGCGGAAAACGCATGGCGGGGGCTTGCGTCGCCCGATCGTGCCGGTTCAGCCGTCGAGCGGCAGAATCTTGCCGGGGTTCATGATGTCGAGCGGATCGATGGCGCGCTTGATGCGGGCCATCAGGTCGAGTGTCGCGGCCGGGTATTCGGCCCGCAGGTATTTGGCCTTGCCCTGCCCGACGCCATGCTCCCCGGTGCAGGTGCCCTCGAGCGCCAACGCCCGGTGGACGAGCCGCTCCATGAAGCCATGCACGCGGGCCATCTCGGCCGGATCGTCTTCGTCGACCAACAGGCCGACGTGGAAGTTTCCATCGCCGACATGGCCCACGATGGGGCCGACAAGGTCGCTGGCCGCGATATCGGCCTGGGTGGCCACCACGCATTCGGCGAGACGCGAAATCGGCACGCAGACATCCGTCGGAATCGTCTTGGCGCCGGGCCGCAGCTTGAAGCCCGCCCAATACACGTCATGCCGCGCCTGCCACAGCCGGGTGCGCTCCTCGGCAACGGTCGCCCAATGGAAGGGCCCGCCTTCGAGGTCGGCCGCAATGGCACCAAAACGCTCGGACTGCTCGATGACACCCGCGGCCGAGCCGTGGAACTCGACGAACAGGCAGGGCGTCTCCGGCAGGCCGATGCCGGAATAGAGGTTGCAGGCCCGGACCTGCAGGGCGTCGAGCAGTTCGATGCGGGCCACCGGGATCCCTGACTGGACCGTCGCAATGGTGGCGAGGCACGCGGCCTCGACGCTCGGAAACGGACAGACGCCACCCGAAATCGCTTCCGGAATGCCATGCAGCCGCAGGGTCGCGGCCGTGACGATGCCGAGCGTGCCCTCGGCGCCGACGAAGAGCCGCGTCAGGTCGTAGCCGGCGGCGCTTTTGAGGGCCCGGCGGGCGGTTTCCACCACGGCACCGTCGGGCGTCACCACCGTGAGGGCGACGACATTGTCCTTCATGGTGCCATAGCGCACCGCGTTGGTGCCCGACGCACGGGTGCCGATCATGCCGCCGATCGAGGCATCCGCCCCGGGATCGATGGGGAAGAACAGGCCGGTGTCGCGCAGTTGGGCGTTGAGCGCCTTGCGGGTCAGGCCGGGCTCGACCACGCAGTCGAGGTCTTCCGCGTGGACGGCCAACAGGCGGTTCATCTGCGAGCAATCCACGCTGACGCCGCCGAACGGGGCGTTGACGTGCCCCTCGAAGGAGGTGCCGGTGCCATAGGGGATCACCGGCACACCCGCGGCGGCGCACAAGCGCACGATGGCCACCACCTCGTCGGTGGTCTGGGGGAACGCCACCGCATCGGGCGGCTGCCGGTTGACGCTGGTGGCCATGTTGGCGTGCTGGCCCCGCACGGCCTCCCCGGTCTGCAGGCGCGGCCCGAGGATGGCCGACAAGCGCTCCAATACCCCGTCCAGCACCGCGGGTTCGGGTTTTCGGCGTCGTGCGTCGGCCATCGGTCAGGGCGTCCCAGGGGCTGTCGAAGGCGACGGAAGGGTCGTTTCGCCGATCAGCCGATCATGAAGGCAAGCCAGAGTTCGTCCAAGCCAGACAGGACCAGACAAACGCTAGGTCGGATGAGCGTCACGCTGCAGCGTGACGACCGTGAAAAGGTTCATCAGGCCCACGGTGCGGCGGTTCGTCAAACGCAGCGTGCCGGAGCGCGCCAGCCAATCACCCAGCACCGCAAAGGGGAATTGCGGATGCCACCCCAGCGCCGCGGCATGCCGGCCCAGAAAGGCCTCGACGACCGCAACGGGCCCATGGTCGGCGCCGAAATGGTTCACCATCACCACCGTGCCACCCGGCTTCACAACGCGGGCGATCTCGTCCAGCATTGCGGCCGGGTCCGGCACGACGCTGAGCACATAGGGCGCGATAACGGCCTCGAAGCTTGCATCCGGGAAGGCGAGCCGCGCCGCATCCATGACGCAGAGCCCATCGACGTTGCCGCTGCCCCGCGCGGCCTTGGTTTGGGCGCGGCGCAGCATGGGTTCGGCAAGATCGATGCCGGTGACGCGCTGATCGGGCCCGAACAACGGCAGTTCCAGCCCGGTGCCGATGCCAACATCCAGCACCCGGCCGGCCCGATGCCCAAGGGCCGCAACGGCGGCCTGCCGCCCAGCCCGCATCACATATTCGAAGACGAGGTCGTAGACCGGCGCCCAGCGCGCATAAGCCGATACGACCTGCGTGGCATGACGGATGGTGCCGCCGTCGCGCTGAAGTTCGCTCATCCGGCCAGCGCTTCGGCGATCCGCGCGGTTGTAGCCGCAGCCCGCTCGGCCCGGGCGATGACGCCGCCACCATAGACCCGCGCATCCGGTGCGTCCGAGGCGTAGATGACGCAAGCCTGGCCGGGCGAAACGCCGTCTTGGGTTTCGGCAAGGTCCACCACCGCGACGCCCTGCTCCAACCGCAGGCGCGCCGGGCCGGGCGGCCGCGTCGAGCGCAGCCGCACCGCGACGTCGATCCCGTCGGGCGGCAGCGCCGTCAATGGCGCCGGCCCGATCCAGTTGACGTCCCGCAGCACCACGGCGCGGGTGGCCAGCATGTGGCGTGGGCCCACCACCACCCGGGCCCGTGCGGGTTCGATCGCGACGACGTACAGGGGCTCGTTGCCACTCGACGGGTTGTCGGCGAGGCCGAGGCCGCGTCGCTGACCCACCGTGAAATCTGCGATGCCGGCATGGCGGCCCAGCACGCGGCCATCCGCATGGGCGATGTCGCCGGCCGCCAGCGCATCGGGCCTGAGCTTGCGGATCAGGTCGGAATAGCGGCCGTTCGGCACGAAGCAGATGTCCTGGCTGTCGGCCTTGTCGGCGACCGCGAGCCCATATTCGGCGGCCAGCACGCGCACCTGCGCTTTCGGCAGGTGCCCCAGCGGGAAACGAAGCCGCGCCAGTTGGGCCGCCGTGGTGCCGTAAAGAAAATAACTCTGGTCGCGGGCCGGATCGGCGGCACGGAACAAGCCCCAGCCGCCATCCTCGACGCGATCCGACACAACATAATGGCCGGTGGCCAGCACATCGGCGCCGAGGTCGGCCGCGGCGGCGAACAGGTCGGCGAATTTGACCGTCTGGTTGCAGGACACGCAGGGGATGGGGGTTTCGCCCATCAGATAGCTGTCGATGAAGGGCTCGATCACCTGCTCGCGGAAACGGGTCTCGTAGTCAAGGACGTAATGAGGGATGCCGATGCGGCCAGCGGTGTCGCGCGCGTCATGGATGTCACGGCCGGCACAACAGGCCCCCTTGCGGTGGATGGCGGCGCCGTGATCGTAAAGCTGCAGCGTGATGCCGATCACCTCGTAGCCGTCCCGCTTCAGCAGCGCCGCCACGACCGAACTGTCGACGCCGCCCGACATGGCCACCACCACACGGGTGTCCGCGGGCGACTTGGCGAGGCCGAGGGAGTTGAGGCGCGAGGGTGACATCGAGGGTGATCGGTTAGAAGCCAGCCCAGCCGATGTAGCGACCCTGGGCCGAAAACACCAGGGGCAATAACGAAGCGTTAAATTGTTCTCTGTTCTGACAAGGTCGTTGTTTCAGATTGGGTCGTTTTCACCCATCAATGGTAAATACTTATTTTAAAAATCGTTAGTTCAGATGTCGGTGTTCATGATCGTGAACAGAGTCAACCGCTTTTCGATGTCCCAAAAGCGTTGAGAAAGCATAGGTTTCACTTAGGCTGAAATTAATTCCAGCCCTTTAGCGTAGGTTCATCTGGCAGTCCGCCGAGTATGTGAGTTGGACCAATGGGTGAGATGCTTCGGCCGCGCGCAAAATATGTGATCGGCCCCGACGGGTCGCCACTGACGATCGCCGACCTGCCGCCGCCCAGTACGAAGCGCTGGGTGATCCGCCGCAAGGCGGAGGTGGTGGCGGCCGTACGCGGCGGCCTGTTGTCGCTCGAAGAAGCCTGCAGCCGTTATACGCTGACGGTCGACGAGTTCCTGAGCTGGCAGATGTCGATCGACCAACATGGCTTGGCCGGTTTGCGGACAACGCGCATCCAACACTACCGCCAGTAATATCGTGGACGAAGCTTGTCCGAGGCCGTCCCCCTTGGCAGGTCGGGGCGGCCTGACTATGTAGCGGCGCTTGATCCCATGACCGCGAAGAGCCTGCCGTGAGCCCCTTGCCCCCCGATCACCTGTCCGTCGACCCGGACAGCCCGTTCTATGATGCCGATGCGCTCGAGCGCGGCATCGGCATCCGATTCAAGGGCGTCGAAAAGAACAACGTCGAGGAATATAGCGTCAGCGAAGGCTGGGTCCGGGTTGCGGCCGGAAAGGCGCGCGACCGCCACGGCCAGCCGTTGACCCTCAAGATGAAGGGCACGGTCGAGGCCTATTACCGCGACACGTCGGCCGCCGTTTAGCGGTTCCAACGGATAGGCTCGCCCGGGAGCGTCGCGTCCCTTCGAGTCTGTATCCCTAGGCGGCGTTGCGGCCGCGCAGCGTGCAGGCGAGCCGGTTGCGTTCGAAGGCCACCACGGCCAGGATGCCGAGTACCAGCGGGATGATCAGGTAGAGAAGCCTGAACACCAGCAGCGCCGCCAGGACATCGGCCTTCGGCACCTCCGGCATTCCGGCCAGGAACACGAGTTCCAGCACGCCGAGGCCGCCCGGCGCATGGCTTAGCAGCGCTGCCGAAAACGACGCCAGGAAGATGCCGAGCACCACCGGAAAGCCTGGATTGAACTCGACCGGCAGCGCGCAATAGATGATGCCGGCGGCGCCGATCAATTCCAAGGGTCCCGCCACGATCTGCCGGGCCACGACGCCGGGCCGCGGATATTCGAGGCGGATGCCGCGCAACACCACCGGTTTCAGCCGGAGGGCCGAACCCGCCAGATAAAGCCCAGCAGCGATGAGGCCGCAAAGCCCGAGCAAGCGCACCAGCGCCGACGGGAGGGCGAACAGCGCCACGATCGGCTGCGGCACAGCCAAGCACACGAGGCCGCCCAGCAGAACCGTGCCGAGCCCGAAGGTGAAGGAACAGAACGCCGTCATGATGCCGACGTCGGGCAGCGACAGGCCCCGCGTGGAATAAGCCCGGTAGCGCACCATGGCGCCGGAAAACATCGACATGCCGATGTTGTGCGACAAGGCGTAGGTGGTGAAAGACACGGCCGAGATGAACGGCCACGAGAACCGAAATCCGAGATGCATCAGGGCGATGCGGTCGTACCATGCGAGGGCCGCATAGGCCAGGATGGTGCAACCCACGGCCAGGATCCAGCGATGCGCCGGGATGGCCCCGACGGCCCCGCGCAGGTCCGCCCAGGACAGATGGCTCAATTCGCGGCTCAGCAGCCAGCAAGACAACAGGACCGCCACGATGCCGACGGCCGGCCACAGGAAATCCAACGTCCGGCGCGCCGGCGTGGGCTGGGGCCGCACCGCCTGTGGCGCTTGGATGGGCGGGGGTCCAGACAAAAGCACCTCAAGGCTGATCGCGGGGCGCCTGGAGCAGGTTCGGACTTTTGAACCGGAACCGAGCAGACGCCCGACCCCGGCGGCTTTGCGTTAGAACGGTTTGACGACCGCCAGGATCACGATCCCGACGAGCAACACCGTCGGGATTTCATTGACGATGCGATAGAATTTGGGCGAGCGCGTGTTGGCGTCGGCGGCAAAGCGCCGGGTGGAGGCGGCCAGGAAGCCATGCAGGCCGCTCATCAACAGCACCAGCACGAGCTTCACGTGCAGCCAGCCGGCATATTTGATGTAGCCCGACGCGATGCCGAGCCATAGGCCCGTGATCCAGACCGCGATCATGGCCGGGTTCATGATGGCCTTCAGCAGCCGCCGTTCCATCACCTTGAACAGGTCGCCCTGCGGGGTCCTGGGGCCCACCTCCGCATGGTACACGAACAGCCGCGGCAGGTAGAACATGCCGGCCATCCAGGCGGTCCAGCTCAGGATGTGGACGGTCAGCAACCAGGGGTAATAATCCAAGCCGGGGCTCCGAGCGGGCGACGCTTTCGCGTCCCAAGCGAGTAGCCGGTCAGGCGCCCCCGCGCAACCGGGACAGCATGCGCTCGACATGCGGCACCGGCGTCTCGGGCAGGATGCCGTGCCCGAGGTTGAACACATGCGGCCGCCCCGCCAGTCCCTCGCGAATGCGGTCGACAGCCCGGTCGAGCGCCGCTCCACCGGCGATGAGGGCCAGCGGATCGAGATTGCCCTGCACCGGCAGGCCGGGCGGCAGGGCCGCGTTGGCCCAGGCCGGATCGACGGGGGTGTCGAGCGACAGGGCGGTGACGCCGGTGCGGCTCGCGGCCAGGATCTGGGAGGCGCCGGCGCGCGGAAAGCCGATGATGCGCGCTCCGGGGCGCAGCCGCCGCAAGCCCGTCACGATGGCGCGGAGCGGCTCGAGGCACCAAGTCTCGTATTCGCCCACCGGCAGGACGCCGGCCCAAGAGTCGAACACCTGGACGGCATCGACGCCCGCTTCGAACTGCCGATCGAGGTAGGTGATCGAGGCCTCGACCAGCCGGTCGATCATCCGCCCGAACAGCGCGGGATCCGCATAGGCGAGCCTGCGGGCGGGTCCCTGGTCGGGCGTGCCCCGCCCGGCCACCATGTAGCTCGCCACTGTCCAGGGCGCCCCGCAAAAGCCGATCAGCGCCGTTTCGCGCGGCAGCAGGGCTTTCAGGGTCGCGATGGTTTCGAACACGGGGGCAAGCCGGTCGAGGTCGAGCGTGGTCCTGAGCGCGGCGAAGTCGGATTCGGAGGTCACCGGCTCGAGCCGCGGGCCATGGCCGGTCTCGAACGACACCGCCTGGCCGAGCGCATCCGGCACCACAAGGATGTCGCTGAACAAGATCGCGGCATCGAAGCCGAAGCGCCGGATCGGCTGGAGCGTGGCTTCGACAGCGAGGCGCGGCGTGTAGCAGAAATCGAGGAAGCTCGGCGCCGTGGCCCGGATCGCGCGATATTCCGGCAGGTAGCGCCCCGCTTGGCGCATCAGCCAGACCGGTGGCGGCCCGCTGGCCACCGCACCGTCGAGCACCCGGAGAAAGGGCTTGTCGGCGCTCATGCGAAGCAGGCGCCTGAAAAGGAATAAGAAAAGAAAGATTCTTCTAGATTCATGTTTGTTTCTTTTGATTGGCGGTGGGGAACCGATTCCGGCCTTTAACCACAGCCTGTCCCGGATTTATGGTTTGGTAACGGATTTGACTCAAATCTTAATCATCCCCCCGCGACGACCCGCAAGCCCTTAAGGAATCAGGCCCGAATGCGGCCTGCCCGATTTGTGTCGGATTTGATCATCACCGATTCCCCCGATTCCCACAGGCCGCCTCCGTTCCTGCGTGGTCCAGGATCTGGTGTGGAGCCAGACTTGGATAAGCCTGCAAGGAGGGGGATAAGTGGAGCGCCTCGGGTCGAGCCCCGGCATTTGTCCACAGCGATGCGCTACACCGTGGGACAACCCGGCAAGCGGCTGGCGGCCCGAGAGAATTTCGAGGCAGACCAGGCTCGGAACTTGTTCCCATCTTCGCCTTCTTTCTGACATCGAAAAGACGCCGACCAGCTTCTGTCCTGCTCATCGTGCCAGCAAGTGCGCCAGCGCCCCGCCGATGCCGGGCATCCCGTCGCAGGCCGGGTGCAGGCGCTGCGTTGCTCCCTGATCGCCTCGCCCGAGCGCATCGTGCAGATCCGACGCAACCGGCTGCTCTGCCTCGATGCCGGCCCTCACATGCGCTATGTCGACAGGACGGTCGCCATTCAGGACTTCCATCGCCATGTATCGCCTGCAGGTCATCGCCCAAGCATGATCGCCCACCCGCTTTGGCGCAGCCCCGCGCCGCTCGTCCTCGCCTCGAACAGTGCCGCCCGCCGCGTCCTGCTGCAGGAGGCCGGCATCCCGGTCGAGGTGTCGCCTGCCCCGATCGACGAACGCGCCGTCGAGGCACCGCTGCGCGCCGCTGGCGCGGCGCCCGAGGCCGTGGCGGCCCATCTGGCGGCCGCCAAGGCGCGAGCGGTGGCGCTGCGCCATCCCGGTCGCCTGGTTCTTGGCGCCGACCAGGTGCTGGCGCTCGGGGACGAGATGTTCACCAAGCCCGAGGATCGCGCGGCGGCGCGGCGGCATCTCGGCCGCCTGGCGGACCGCGCCCATGCGCTGCATGCGGCCTTGTGCCTGATGCGGGACGACACGGTGGTGTTCGAGACGGTTTCCACCGCACGGCTGACCATGCGGCCGCTGTCCGACGCCTTCCTGGACGCTTATCTCGAGGCCGAGGGCGACGCCGTTTGCGGCAGCGTCGGCGCCTACCGGCTGGAAGGGATCGGCATTCACCTGTTTTCTCGTATCGAGGGCGACCAGCCCACCATTCTGGGTCTGCCGCTGCTCGCCCTGCTGCCCGCCTTGCGGCAGGCCGGCGTTCTTTTGGGCTGACGATCCCGCCAGCTGGCCTATCTTTGCGCCGCATGGCGATTGCCGTCGAAGGGACGGTCGGTTATCCTTACGACGTTCGACAAGCGATATGGGAGAGCGTCCGAGCCGAAAGGTTTGCGGACCGCCGACGGAGCAAAGCCCCGCCAAACTCTCAGGCAAAAGGACCGTATCGCTGAACACTCTGGAGAGCGGTGCCCGTTGATGGCACCCACCGAAGGGGAAGTGTCCGCCTGGCGGGCATGAATCTCTCAGGTTCCATGACAGAGGGGGCTCAAGGCCGGTCGTCGCTTGCGCGCGACCGGATGGGCCAACCGTCTGGAGACTGCATCCATGTCCCACATCGCCGTTATCGGCGCCGGTATCACCGGCATCACCACCGCCTATGCGCTGAGCGAGCGTGGCTTCGCGGTCACGGTCTTCGATCGCCAGCGCTATCCCGGCATGGAAACGTCCTTTGCCAATGGCGGGCAATTGTCGGCCAGCAACGCGGAAGTGTGGAATTCCTGGAGCACCCTGCTGAAGGGCGTGAAGTGGATGCTGAAGGGCGACGCGCCGCTGCTGCTCAACCCGCGGCCGAGCTGGCACAAATATTCCTGGCTGGCCGAGTTCCTGGCCCAGATCCCCCATTATCAGGCCAACACGGTCGAGACCGTCCGCCTCGCCATCGCGGCCAGGACCTTGCTGCACGGCTGGGCGGCGGCCGAGCGCATCGACTTCGATTGCGAGGAGCGCGGCATCCTGCATATCTATCGCGACCGCGCCGGCTTCGATCATGCCAGTGCCGTCAATGCGCTGCTGACACGGGGCGGCCTCGACCGTCGCCCGGTGACGCCTGACGAAATGCTCGGCATCGAGCCGAACCTGCACGGCCGCTATTACGGCGGTTTCTTCACGCCGTCGGACGCCACCGGCGACATCCACAAGTTCACCCGCGGGCTCGCCAAGGCTTGCGAGCGCCGCGGCGTGCAGTTCGTCCAGGAAGCGGAGGTCGAGGCGGTGACGGCGCAGCCGGGCGGCGGCATCGCGGTGGCTTGGCATGGCGCCGCAGCCGCCACATCGACCGAGACGGCGCGCTTCGATGGCGCGGTGATCTGCGCCGGGCTGTCGAGCCGGCGCTTCGCGGCGGCGCTTGGCGACCGGGTCAATATTTATCCGGTGAAGGGCTATTCGATCACGGTGCATCTCGACGACGCGCCGAGCCAGGATGGCGCCCCCTGGGTGAGCCTTCTCGACGACCAGACCAAGATCGTTTCGAGCCGCTTTGGGGCTACCCGTTTTCGCGTGGCCGGCACGGCCGAGTTCAACGGCGAGAACCGCGACATCCGCCACGACCGCATTCAGCCGCTGGTGCGCTGGGTGCGGCAGTTGTTTCCTGCCGTCGACACCAGCCACATCGTGCCCTGGGCGGGCCTGCGGCCGATGCTGCCTTCGATGCTGCCCCGCGTCGGCGCTGGTTCCCGGCCGGGCGTGTTCTACAACACCGGCCACGGCCATCTCGGCTGGACGCTGTCGGCCGCCACCGCCGATCTCGTGGCCGAGGCTGTGATGGCCAAGCTGCCGGCCCAGGCCACCTCCAAGGCGGCGTAAGTTCAGAGCGGCGGCGTTCCGAGCCGCCCGAGCACGTGGTCGAGCACCCGTTCCGGCGGCAAGGTCGCCAGATCCGGCACCGTGATGGCTTGAAAGGTGTCGCGCAGGATGCCGGTATATTCGGGCCGGGCGTGGGGGCCGAAGAGCGCCAGACCCGGGGTGCCACCATGGGCCGCGAGGTGGGTCGGCCCGGTGTCGTTGCCGACCACGAAAGCGGCCTTGCGCAAGGCACCGGCAAGCTCGAACCAGCTGAGCCGCCCGTGTTTGGCCGTGAGGTCGATGGCCGGGATCGTGGCTGCCAGCCCGGCCTCGTCGGGACCGGGTGCGATCGCGACCGCGTATCCATGCGTCCAGAGTGCCGCCGCCAAGGCCGGGTAATGCGGCCAGCGCTTTTCCGGATGGCCGGCCGAGGCGCCGGGGATCAGCATCACATAAGGACGTTTGACCCCGGCCGCGTCGAGCAGGCTCGAGACGTCGTCGGCCATCCAGGACACGTCCGGGCGCCCGGTGTGGTGCAGCGCGACGCCGGCCTGGCCGAGCTGGACCGCAAAGCGTTCAAGGCTCGGCAAATCCTGCGGCTTCAGCCGCAGCAGCCAATCGCGCTTTTGCGTGTCGCCCGACCAGGGCAGGCCGGGAAAGATCCAGCGCCTATACGCGCCGGTGCGGCGGGAATGCTGGAGGTCGTAGACCCGGTTTACGCCCAGGGCGCGAAGCTGGGAGCGGAGCGCCACCATGCGGTCAAGGCGCCAGCGCGGCGCCCGGGCCTCGGTGACGACGCGATCGACCGACGGATGGCGCTCGAAGATCGCCCGGTACGGGGGGGTCGTCAGCACCACGATCTCGGCGCCGTCGTGATGGGCCCGGAGGTCCCGCAACGCGCCATCGGTCTGCATCACGTCGCCGAACGCCCCATGCTTGATGACCAGGATGCGTTCGGGCGTGCGGGGGTCGGCCATGGAACCTAGAGGCTGTCAGGCCCAAGCGGAATCCACTTGGGCCATTGCGGCAGCCGACCACGAGCAGAACCGGAACGAAGCCTGCCCGTGGCGGGCCCCGGTTGTTCTCAGGGCTGCCGCTTGGCTGTCAAGTCGAGCGTCACATCGACCCCGAAGCCGACATATTGGTCCGAAGCCCAGTCCCCTTGCCCGACGCCCCATGTCGTCCGGGTCAGGGTGGCCTTGCCGGTCGCGTGGGCCGTGTCGCCGTCGAGCTTGAGCGTGAACGGCAACGTCACGGGCTTGGCGGCGCCGCGGATCGTCAAGGTGCCGGCGGTCTCGAACTGGTCGCCTCCCTTGGGCGTGAAGCCGGTCGCCTCGAAGGTGGCCTTGGGGGATTTGCTGGCATCGAACCAGTCTTCGCCCGGCATCGCCTCGTCGCGCTGCGGGTCGCCGGTCGCGGCGCTGCCGGTGTCGATGCTGATCGACACATGGGCGGCTTCCGGCTTGGCCGGGTCGTAATCGATCGTGCCGGTCCAGGTCTTGAACCGACCCGTAAACCCTTCGCCGGTCTGCGTGCCGGCGAAGCCGAGCGTGCTTTTGGCAGGATCGACCGTCCAGGTGGCGGCGGTGGCCGGGGCCGCGGCGGCGAGCACCAGGGCGGCGGCGAGGGGAAGGAGACGCATCATTCGGCAGGGTTCCTGGGCATGATCGGACGGCGGCGGCCCGGCAGCATGCGTCGCAGGGTGTCGTCGCCGATGATGAAATGGTGGCGCAGCGCCGCAAGAACATGCACGCCCACCAGCGCGATCAACAGGTAGGCCCCATAAGCGTGCACGAAGGCGACCGTCGGCTCCCAGGCCGCCTTGGTGGCGCGTGGCAGGCTCGACAGGGCACTGATATGTGGCCAGGGCAGGATGCCGTAGAGCACGGTCGGCAGGTTGAAGGGCGAGATCGACACCAGTGCCCAGCCCACGAGCGGCAGACCGATCATCAGCCCATACAACACGACATGGGCGCCATGGGCGCCGGCCTTCTCGAGCGCCGGCATGTCGGCCGGCAGCGGTGGCGGCCGATGGGTCAGCCGCCACAGGAGCCGCAACACCGCCAAGGCCAGAATCGTGATGCCGACCGACTTATGCAGTTGGTACAGCTTGAACTTCGTCGCGGGTGTGAGCGGCGCATGGGCCATGGCGAGGCCCATGATGACGATGCCGATAAGCGCCAGGGCCAACAGCCAGTGGAAGGCCTGGGCGACGGCCGTGTAGCGTTCCGCTGGGGTGATGGCCTTGGCGCTCATGGGAGGTTTGGTCCGCTCAGCCCTGCTTCTCGAAGGCGCCCGCGATGGTCAGCGTCACCTCGTCGCCGATCAGCGGCACATAGGTCTTCACGCCGAAATCCGAGCGCTTGATCTTGCCCGACACTTCGAAGCCGGTGGTGTACTTCTTGTCGAGCTGGTTGACGCCGGCGCCGTTGAACTTGACCGTCAGGGTTTCGGTCTTGGTGACGCCGTGCATGGTGAGGTCGCCCGTCACCTTGGCCATGTCGGCGCCGGTCTTCACCACCTTGGTGGACTTGAACGTGATGGCCGGAAACTTGCCGGCATCGAGCCAGGCGTCGCTCTTCAGCTCGTCCGACAATTTGTCGCTCGGGGTAGTGACGCTCCCGACGTCGACCGAAACGTCGAGCTTGCTGGCGTCGGGCTTGGCCGCGTCGAGCGTCAGCGTGCCGGAGGCCTTGGTGAACTGGCCCGTATAGGTCGTGAAGCCCATGTGGTTGACGCTGAACAGCACCTGCGTGTGGTTGGGCTCGACCGCATAGGTGCCGGCCTCGACCTTGGACGCATCGGTGATGACGCCGGTCTCGGCTGCCAGCACCGGGGTGGCGAGCATCAGGGCGGCGGCGGCGGTGAGAAGCTTAGGCAAGGAACACTCCAGATCAGAACAACAGGCGGCCAATAGCCGACCCTTATGACATAACGGAGTCGCTTCAATCGAAGAATGCTGATTTGATTGAGGCGAACCATCGATAGTTTCGATGCTTGGGCCGTCTTACTCGGCAGCTTCTTCGACGGGCCCGTGCGTGTCCTGTGCCTGGACCAGCCGGGCAAAGGCGCCGCCCCGGGCCACCAGCGCCTCGAAGCTGCCGGTCTCGACGACACGGCCGCGATCGAACACCAGGATGCGGGTGGCCTGCCGGATGGTGGCGAGGCGGTGGGCGATCACGAAGGTGGTACGGCCCACGGTGGCGGCCGCGAGCGCGAGCTGCAGCTTGCGTTCCGTTTCGACGTCGAGCGCGCTCGTTGCCTCATCAAGGATGAGGATCGGCGGGTCCTTCAACAAAGCCCGGGCGATGGCGATGCGCTGACGCTCGCCACCCGACAGCGCCCGGCCCCGCTCGCCCACCGGCGTATCGAGCCCTTGTGGTTGTTGCGCCACGAAATCCGCCGCCTGGGCGAGCCCGAGCGCCGCCTCCACCTCGGCCCCCGTGGCGTCGGGTCGACCTATCCGGACGTTGTCGCCGATCGAACGGGCAAACAACATCGGCTCCTGGAACACAACGCCGATGTGGGCCCGGAGGCTCGCGAGCGGCATATCGCGGATGTCGATGCCGTCGATCGTGATGCGGCCCTGGCGCGGGTCGAAGACGCGGTGCAGCAGGCCGAGGGTGGTCGACTTGCCCGAGCCTGTGGCGCCCACCAGGGCCACGACCTCACCCGGGGCCGCCGTGAAGCCGAGGTCGCGCACCGCATCGGCACCCCCGTCGTAGGAGAACGAGACCGCCTCGAAGGCGACGCGGCCGGCGAGCCGTCCGGGGTCGCGGGCGCCCGGACGGTCGCGCACCTGCGGCTCCGTATCGAGCACGGCGAAGAAGTCGGCGATCTTGGGGGCCAGCATGAAGAGGGCGTTCAGGAACGCCACCACCTGCTCGAGCCGGGCGATCAACTGGGTGGCGAACCCCATGAAGGCCACCACGGCCCCGATGCTGGCAAGGCCATGGAAGTGCAGCGTCAGGCCGAGCCCGAAGATCGCCAGGATCGTCACCGTCGAGGCGGCCCTGGTGGCCACGGCGGCGATGGCCCACCACGACAACACCGGCAGTTGCGCCCGCAGCAGGGCCTCGATGAGGCGGCGCATGGCGCGCGATTCGGCCTCGACCTGGGTGAAGCTCTGGATCACCGATACGTTGCCGAGCGCGTCGGCGGCCCGTTCGGCAAAGGCCGATTGGTAGCTTTCGACGCGGCCCTGAAGCCCTTGCGTCTTGCGCAGCACGAAGGCCGACAAAGCCCCGAAGCAGAGCACCAGCCCGACCAGCAGGCTGCCGAGGCGCCAGTTGACGACGAGCGACACCGGCATCAGCACGAACAAGGCCGCGAGCGCGGCGCAATGGTCGCGGAAGAACGACAGCCACAGGCCCGCCATGCCGTTGGCGCCTTCCAGCATGGTTTTCAGCAGCCGCCCCGAATGGGTGGCGCCGTGGAAACTCAACGGCAGGCCGAGCACGTGGTCGAAGAAGCGCGCCATGATGCCGAGCCGGCTGCGGTGCGACAACCGGTCGGCCTGCAGCGCCACCACGGCCGCGCAGGCGATAACGAACAGCCCGAAGCCGGCCCAGGCGGCGCCGAGCGGCAGCACGTCCGGCCAGCCCACCGCCGGGCCGGGGCGGGTCAGCCTGTCGACGATGCGGCCGAACAACATCGGTTCGGCGAATTGCGCGCCGGCCAGCAGCAGGTTGGCCAGCACCAGCAGGGCGGCCGTGCGGGCGTCGGGTCGCAGCGCCCCGAGGACGCGGGCATAGGTGCGGAACATCGAACCAGGGGTTGCTTGCGGGCCCGTTTCCCTGCCGCGTCGGGGGCCGCGGCGCAAGGCCGAACGCCAAAACGGCCCGGCACCGCCCCGGAGGGCGGCACCGGGCCGAGGGAAGGGAAACCAAGCACGGGAGTCGGGCATTGGCCTTGGAGGCCGTCAATGAAAGGCGGTCCAGCACGGAGGATATTGCGATGCCGACCGACCTCCCCCCGGACTACAAGCCGCAGCCGGCCAACGATCCCGGCTCGACGCCCGCCTATCCGCCGATGCCGGGCGAAGACTCACCCGGTGAGCCGATCAACGTGCCGCAGCCTGGTCCGGGCGTCGGGATGCCGGGCCCGGGTGGCGACGTGGTCGACCCGCCGGGCTGGAGCGAGCCGGCCATCAGCCCCGGCGGGTCGCCCTCCGAGGTGCCGAGCCCGGCCGGGACCCCGACCTTCCGCACCGCCTAGTCGATGTGGATCGGCAGGTCCGGCAGCACCAGCGTTACCGGGTAAAGCGTTTGCAGGTAGTTGCCGGGACATTGGAAGGCCAGGACGACGCGGAGGCGGCCGCTACCGGGTGCAGCCTGCGGTGGCGTCGCCCAGGCGCGGGTATAGGTTTCCTGCGCCGGTAGGCCCGCCGCTTCGATGTGCAGCGGCCCGAAGCTGTGGATTTCACCTGCGCCATCGTAGATCGACCAGGTCAGGTCGGTGGCGCAGGTCCGGAAGCGCGTCAGGGTGTAGGAAACGCGGACCGGATCGCCGGGGCGCAGGTGGGGCGTCAACACCGTGGCGGCGCGGATCGTCACCGGCGGGTCCCGGTCGATGACCTGCGAGGCAAGCCAGCCGAGTGCCGCCATGACGCTGAGCCAATAGGCCAGGTTGCCACATCGCATGACCAAGGCCATGCGCCGGCTCGGGCCGACCAGGATGCCCAGCGCACGGGCGTAGAACTTTTCGTCCGTCGTCGGGTCGTCATAGGAGGCCGTCATGGATGCGGCACCCCGCCCTTGGCAATCACGAGGCCCAGAATGGCCACGATCACAGCCCCGATGATCAGCTTGATCACCCACCCCTGATTGTCCTGCACCTTGCGGACCTTCTCATCCACGATGGAAAGGTCGGTCTTGGTCGCATAGGTGCTCTTCAACTCCTGGGTGAAGGCATCGAACTTCTTGTGAAAAGACAACAAAGTTCTTGATTGCGCCGCGACGATTCCCAAGCAGAATCAATGTGTCCACCGCTCGTCCACTATGGCGAAAGTTGTTGACGGAGACGGCCCCTTTAAGCGCCGGGCGTTTCGCGAAAGTTATTGACGGCGGCCGGGTCCCTCCTCCAAGGTCCGGCACTGATGTATTCGCCAAGTAAAGCGAAAGCGATCTGAGATTGGCGTCCGACGTCCAACTCGAACGCGTCGCCCATCGCGTCGTCGGCGTAACTTCGGCACTGCGCGCAGCTCCCCTTGTTGAACGCGTCCGGTATGGGTCGGCCACGAATCGGGCGCCCCCTCCACCCTCCGATCTACCGGTGACAAGGCACCAGGCAGATCCGAGTCGCACGCCCCACCGGCCTTCAGCTTGCTCGATTGATGCCGAGGCGGTCCCTCGGCTTGGCGGTCACGCCGTCGCCGCCTCTGCCCGCGGGCGGGACGCGGCGGCAAGGCCCGTCACGATCCCGCAAGGGTCGTGGCGTTCCTCAGGCCGGGCAGGACCACGTCCCGGTACAGGTCGCCGGCGAGCCTCCCGTTCCATCTCCGGCTTTTGATCGCGTCTAGGTCCGGTGCGGATGAGACGGCGATGCCGCTGACATTGTACCTGAGCCGCGTGGCCCCCGACCCTACCTCGATCGACGGGAAGCTGGCGACCACCCGCGCCATCTCGGGCACGAGTTGCAGGTGGGCGTCCGGCGGCAGGTGGCCGTTCCGAGCCACCGCATCCGCCAACACCTGCGGCGAGCAGTACTCGTCCACCGTCCCGGTAATCCGCTCCCCCCGCTCCACGCAGAGCACCTCGGGGACCAGGGCGGCCTCGTGGCGCTCGTACGGCTGCGCGCGGAGGGACACGTCGACAATCTCGAAGGGCGGGGCCGCGACCCAGACGTGGCCGGGGTTCTGTTTCTCGTCCAGGACCCAGAAGTACGTCGGGTCGTCGAGCTCCGGGGACGTGATCGTGAGCGCCCCCCGGAGCGCGTAGCACCAGATCCCTTGCTCCTCGAGCATCTTGGTCAGCATCATTGAGGCGTCTACGCAGGCGCCCAACTGCCCGTCGGTCACGACCTCCCGGGCCACAAAACCCGCGACCGCGGGCACGACCTCCCTCGCCATCTTGTCGTACCCGGGGTCCCTGGGCCTGGCGCGCACCCAGGCGGCGTAGAAGTCGAGCACCGAGCGGTCCCTCCCCTCGGCCTCAAGGAACTGGGGAGAGTTGTAGAAGCCGATCGCGTCGGTGGGGATCCGCCTGTTCGCGAAGAAACGGGACAGGACCTTGCGATCCATGGGCACTCGGTCGATCACGCCACGCTCCTCGTTCGGGTTGCCACCCGCACCAACGCCGTCGTGGACGGGGGCGGATCGGGTTGACCCGCTCGGCGATGCTTCGGCGACCGGGCCCGTGTCAAAAAAGCCGGGACCGGGGACGGGGTTCCACTCGTGTCCGCCCGGCCGTGAGTCCGTGGGCTGAACCCTCCGTTCCCGCCCGTCTCGCGCGCGACGGTCCCTTCGGTGGCGGGCAGGGATCCAGCGAGCGGGGCTAGTTTGGTTCGGAACCGATCCACGCGCTCCAATCAGCGCTCCTTCCACCGCGGCTCCAGCGCGCGTGGTTGGTATCCTTCCTGATTGCCTCGAGGAGATCGCGCATCGAAAGCGCCGTTGGGCCTCCATCCAGCGTGGTCGAGCCCCCCGGGTCGCGCCGCGTGTTCCGGTCCGACGCTGTGCACGGGTGATGGAACCTTGGTGGGAACGTTGGGTGACGATCCCTCGCCAGCCCAGTCGGCACGCCGATCAACATCCTCCATCCCGCCATCCTCTTTCCTGGGGTTAGACCTCCGAGGAGGCCTTCACCTCCTGGGAAACGCGACATCCCCCTCCGCATTCCGAGCTGCGGACCCCGACGCGGTCCACGGACATCGCCGGGTCACCGGGTCGTGGCCCGCATGTGCGAGCGAGCCGGGCCTCGGACGTGCTCCTCCCGTCGGGATCGGGAACGGTCATCGAACTATGCGTGGGGGCCGGTCATGGCCGGTGTGCCTCTCGCCCGCCATCGTGTCGCACCGTCCCGGGAGACGGTCGCTGGAGACGAAGCCGTTCGCTTGGCCCACGGCCGCGGACGTGCGGGACGGCGAACCCTGAGCGCGGGGGCGCGTCCCGGGAACCACTGAAACGGCCGATCACGATGTTCGCGGTTGTCGGCGAACCCGGCGTAGCGGTCCGAGGGCGCCATCCTCCGGGAGCAGCGTGCAGAGGCTCCTGGCGAAGTTGATGGTGTCCGGTCCCCTCACGACGTCATACCCAAGCCTGCTCTCCGTGGCGAGGCTCGTCGGGGTCGGCCTGCGCCCTGACGCGAGGAGGCGCGCCGCCGCGAGCCGGAGCTTGCGCCGGCGGTACGACGCGTCGTCCTCGACGTGCCGGTCCAGGAAGGCGACCGCCTTGGGAAGCGCGTCGGTGATCCATCCGGGCGTGACGTTCGCCCGCACGACGATGGCGCGCCTGCTCCTTTGGGGACCATCCTCGTCGGCGACCAACGCCCGATGCGCCTCCTCGAGCTTGGCGACCACCTCGGCATCCCGGGCCACGTAGTCGACGCTGCTCCCCCTCAGGGCCCGATGCCGCGCGTTGAACGCCAGGTACCATTCCCGGTCCCAGGCGCGCAGCTTGAGCACGAGGCCCTGCGCCTGCCGCCGTGCGGTGCTGACCTTGGGCGGCGCGGCCGCCTCCATGGTCCGCGCCCACTCTGCCCGCCAGAGGTCCAGCTCCCCCGGCCTGGGTGCCCGTGGCGGATGGCCCCTGCCCCGGGTGAACGGCCTGGGCGGCGTGGGCAGGTCCGGCAACGCGTCGAGGGCCGTCGCGAGCACCACGGCGGTGACCGGGAAGACGTTGTGGTGGAAGTCGACGAAGTGCCGCTTGACCCAGTAGAGTTCGCCAGCCGGGGACGGCTTCGCCGGGAGGTTCATCGCCTCGACCAGGTCCGACCCGTAGAACGCGAGGACGTGGGCGGCCAGCCGCGGGTGGGCGATGCCGCCCCAGGCGCCCACCATGCCCTTACGCCGCGCGAGGTCGCGGGCCTCCCCGAGGTCCAGCGGGCTCCGCGCGTGGTTCCAGGGCTCGTCGAGCAGGGGCGAGCACCGCCTCGCGACGGCGTGCGCCCGCTCGACCTGCCACGGCTCGAACGGGGAGGCGTCGTCCCGCACGTCCTGCAGTACCGAAGTCGCGTCCCGGTACCCGAGCTCGATCATGGACTTGGCTCGCACGTCGGAGGTGGCCAGCATCGCGGGGTGCCGGGCGCAGGCGACCACGCCAGGGAGCTGGTGCGAGCGGCGCCAGTAGGTCTCGCCGAGGCGTTCGAGGTCCTCGTCCCTGCACCTCGGGCAGTACCTCAGGCGCGTCGGGCGCGGGATGGATTGCGCGAGGACGCCGAGCCGCGCGTGGGCGTGGTGGCTCGTCCCTTCCCGCAGGAGCTTGGCCACCTCGGCCCGGACCTTGGGCGCGGCGCCGGCGGCGTAGAAGGGGAACAGGGTGAGCCGGCTCAGGATGTCGTCGCCCGTCATCGGCAGCTCCGGGCCGAGGTTCGACGCCAGGGCGTCGAGGCGGCCGCACAGGTCGACGTTGCACCACGTCCCGTCCCCGAAGAGTTGGTTCGCGGTGATCCGCGGCGTCCAGCCGGTGCGCGTGATGAGCCGGCAGACGACGCTGTAGAGCAGTTCGTCCGGGTGGGGCGTGGGGAGGTGCACGCTCATCTTGCGCGCGATCTCAGGAAGCGAACGGTGCCGCCGGCGTCGGGTACCCCCGACGCTGGTGGGTTCTTTATGGTCGTCATTCGCTGCTCCCCCATGGGCGTCGGGACGACACCTCATGGAGTGCAAGCGAAGGGAGTGGGCGAAATCGGAAGCGGGCCGGATCCGTTCGGGGACCTGCGGCGCCCTGCGCCGCGGGTGCATGTGGGACGGCCACGCGCAGTGAGGCTCTCAGCGACCGGGGCCGCTCCCGGGATCACCGGTCCGGGGACGACTGCGCTCCCTCGCCCCGCACGGTCCTGGGGGCAGGTCCCGGCTCACGTGCTGGGACGGGCGGCGGCGTCGCGCAGCTCGGCGGCGAACGCGGCGTCGTCCTTGCCGTCCGTGGCGACGTCCGCCAGCGTGCGGACGCCCCTACGCCCAGTCGCCTTGGCCCTTCTGCCCAGGGCAGCCTTGATGATTTCCTTGCCGCCCTGGTTGCCGTCGCCCGGCAGCACCGCATTAACCATGTGCTCAGCCTCCTGCGGGTCGTAGCCGAGGTTCCGGAGGCTCGCCACCGCCGCGTCGGGGGCGTCCATCCCGCGCGACGCTTCCTTCTCGAGCGCCTCGTCCAGCTTCTTCAAGCCGTCCCCCAGGTCCGGCAGCTCGACGCCCCTCCTGCCCGCCCTGAGCGCATCGAGGAGGGGGCGCATCAGGGTGAAGCGTGCCTCGGCCAGAGCGTGCACGAGGGCCGCCGTGACCTCGTCCTCGTCACCGTCGTCGATGACGTGGCGCTGGCACAGCTGGTGGAGGCGCACGGCAAGGCCGGTGATGCCCATGGTCTCGTCGTGGTAGGCCTTGGAGAGCTCCGGCGTGAGGGGATGCTCCCTCCTTGTCCACTGGTGCGAGAAGAGGGCGGACATGTAGTGGTGCCACTCGCTGTCCTCGTCGCCGTGGGCCATCGGCTCCCAGACGAAGGTCTCCCCCGCCCGGCGGGCGAGGTGGAGCGTGCTCGAGAGCGCCTGCCGCGCGTGGATGGTGCCGAGCAGGAGGATGGGGATGCGCAGCACGTTCGCGAGCATGACGAAGAAGCGGATCAACTGGGTCTCGTCGTCCCCCCTGGCCTTGAGGAGGCTCTGCGCCTCGTCGAGCACGAGCAGGCCGATGTGGTGGCGTCGGGCTGCTTTGCCGGCCAGCTGGACCAGGGGCCCGAGCGAGACTTTCCTGCACGCCAGCGCGTAGTCCGAGCCCAAGAGGTGATCGATCGTGTCGACGAAGTTCAGCACGAGCGACTTCACGCTGCCGTCCGAGGGGCATTCGAGCTTCATGTGCACGATCTGGTGGAGGTTGTGGTCCGGGTGGATGAGCACCTGCGGCAGGAACGACAGCACCCTCTCGACAGCCGTGGTCTTGCCGAGTCCCGAGATGCCGAGGAGCGTGCCCGCGGGCGCGATCGACGGGCCGGACTCCACCAGGGGCCGGAACGATCCGTCCGGCTCGGCGTGGTAGCTCTCGTTGACCGACCTCCGGAACGCCGGGTTGCAGGGGTTGCGGTCGCCGTAACCCTCGAGGACCATGCCGAACACGTGGTCGAACACCGGGAACTGATCCGGGAGCGGCTCGATGAAATTCCGCAGCCCCCCAACGGCGAGCCTCCTGTAGGGTGCGGGGAGGCGTCGCTCCCTCTGACTGCTCGTCGGCACGCGGCGTATCGCGGCCTGGATGTCCCATCCGGACCGGATTTGCGGGAGTGCCTCGATGAGCGGGTTTCCCCGGTGGGCCGGGAGCAGTGCTGGCTTATACTGTGCCAAGAAGGTCGACACCGGACCCCGCGGAGGGGCTCCTTCCGACCCTGGCGCCTGCTTCGAACCTGATGCGATGCTGTTTCTCAAGGGATCAACCTCCGTTCTCGTTCGTCTTGAGGCGAGCCAGTGCCTTGCGCCTGCGCTCGTCGAGCGGGTTCCTGGACGCGGGGAGGCGCCCCGCTACTCCGGCCGTGGCCGGCGCCACGGTTTCCCTGCGGGCCTCCGCGGCCTTCTCCACCTGCCTGTTCCTCCTGATCCCCTTGGTGCGGTCGCCCGCGTCCGGGTTGTCCTTCAGCTTGGCGGCGAGCCGCTTCGACCCGTCCTCGCCGATGCGTCGCATCTGCTCCTCGCGTTCGGCCATGGTGACGGCGCGGTCGGCCTCGCCCGCTGCCTCGACGCGCTTGCGCTTGGCCTCGTTCTCCTCGAATTCGAAGAGGGACTTGCCATCGAGGTCGCCGTACGCGGGCAGGAGGTCGAGCGCCTGGATCGTCCGGGCATCGGGCTGGAGGTAGACGCGACCGAGGTTGCCCGGGTCGTAGCAGACCTCCACCTCCCATGTGCCGCCGGAGCGGGCCCTCTCGTACCAGGAGTCGCGCTGGGCGAAGCCGCAGTCGTAGTAGCCGCCCTTGAACTTGATCCCGCGCGCGGTGACCCGCGCCCTACCCCGGTGCATGACCGCCCAGGCGACATGGTCGACGCTCAGCTGCTGTAGGCGGGGCCCCCGGTTGCGGACGCCCCACCGCCAGAAGTCGATCGGGGCGGCGGCGAGCTCCTCCGACACCATCTCCGGGAGGGGGAGGTGGGTGGTCGAGGGCTTCGCGTTGTGGACCAGCACGGCGAGGATGTGCTGCTTCGTGAACTCGTGGAGCGTCAGGGCGCCCTTCTTGCGGTAGTCGATCGCGCCACGCTCCCCGAAGTCGGGCTTCACGTACCCCGGGTTGAAAGGTCCCCAGGTCCTCTGCAGCGTTCCGTGCGTGCGTTCGACGATGCCCTTCATGTCGCCCCTGTAGGGGCGCACGTTCGAGATTCCGACGTGCAGGTCCCTGACGATGCGCTGGCCGAGGTTGTCGCTCATGAGCTCGCCCCGGTCGGCCATGATCTCGACTGGGGCGTGGTGGCAGGGCCACTCGTCCGGCTCGATGTGGATGTCGTACTTGGCGCAGAACGCCACCTTGTCGGTCATCATGTTGACGAGCGCCATCATGGCACCCTTCCAGCTAGGCCCCTCGAATCCGACATACGCGCCGACGACCATGCGGCTGAAGACGTCGACTACCGAGTAGATGACAGGCCGCCCGACGATGCGCGTCTCGTCGTAGGCGGAGACGAGGTAGGTGTCGGCGATCGTGGCGTCGATCTCGTAGCGGTCGCCGGGGGCGTTGACGTCGCCGTCGGCCCGGCCCGTGATGGCCCGGTCCGCGAGCTCGTACGCGTGGTCGCCCAGCCTCATCCTGCGCCGGACGGTCGTCGGGTAGTTCCTGGTGATGTAGTACTGGAGCTGCCTTTGGCTGGGTCGCGCGTCCAGGAGCACCCGTCGCAGCCGCCCCGCGTCGTCCTCCCGGAACTCCGAGTAGAAGTTCAGGCAGACGGACCGGTGCGCCTGGGCCAGGGTGAGGCGCCCCTTGAGGAAAAACGCGGCCCCAACCTCGAGGCGAGGCCAGTCGCCCTCCGTCACGTTCATGCCCACGTCGGGCGAGGCGACCGTGTTCGGGCGACCCACCTTCTCGCCACGGTTGTCCCGACGCTGGCCCGGGCCGCCGCAGCGGTCGTAGCGCGTCGCGAGCGCGTCGTAGGTCATGCCGCCGTCCCACCAGGCCCGGAGCAGGTCCGAGAAGTGCTGGGAGGATGTCTTGACCCCCTCGCATGCGAGCTCGTCGACCCTGGCCTTGATCAGGGCAAAGCGGTCGGTCCGCATCAGCAGGTCGGCCTTGCCCGCGTCGAGCAGCGGTTTGACCAGCGCGTAGCGTCTTTCCTGGCGCTCCAAGGCCACGGGTGTGTTCGGCACGCTCGGCATGTTCTCGGCCTTGGGGATCCATTCGCCAGCGACGAGGCCCGCTACGAGTTTGTCGATGGGCGATGGGATGGGCCAGGCTGTCTCGCCGACCGGGTGGAGCCACGCGAGGCCGGGCTCAAGGTGGACGACGCGGAACACTCTGTCCGCCCCGACTTCCTGCAGCAGCATGCGGATGGCGAGTTGCATCACGGCCTCCAGCCGGACCGCGAGGCGTCCGATCCCTCGCCATCGACGTGAATGCCGATGATCACGCGCGTCTCGGGGTCGAACGCCACGCGTACGGACGGCCGCTTCCCGGCGGATTGCCCGTCCCACGTCTGCCAGGAGAGGGTCGCCGGGGTTTCGGCGACCACCTCGCAGGGATCTCCCGCCCTCTGGATGCCGGGAGCCTCTCGTGCCGCCTGGGTGCGGGCCGCGGGACCGGCGGCCTGACTGGGCCACCTCGCCTCGCCTCGACCACGGTGGGTTCGGTTGCCCGCCCCCGGGTGCTTGCGCGGATCAGGCTCGTGCATCAGAAGGCTCCCCCGATGAGACTGGCACGCGGTCGCGGCGACCGGGGCGGTGGCGGTGGCGGCTCGCGCCAGGTAAACAGGGATGCCGGCTGCCTCGAGATGTGCCGCGCGGCCATGTCGGTCTCGATCATGCGCAGCCCCAGCAGGACGCGGAGGAGCGACATGCCTCGCCCGGCCTGGAGACCATGGGTGGCGTCGAAGACCGCGCAGGCTTGGAAGACCGGCCTGGTCCCTTGCGTGTCGAGGGTGCGCAGGAGCGCGTCGGCGACGCGGCGCGCGTCGCCGACGTCCTCGCCCATCACGCCCCTGACCCAGGCCACGTTGCGGGCCAAGTCGGTCTTGACCTCCACGTCGAGCATGAAGTCCCAGTCGACGCCCTGCTCTGTCCAGTGGACGCGTTCGATGTCGAGCTTCTCCCGCGTCCGCGGGGAGCGCAGGTCCGCGGCCGTCTTCACGGCGCGGGCGAGGAGCCGTGGACCGTCCGGCCCGGCGACGGTGGCCAGGAGATCGGTCGTCTGGACGAGCACGGTGCGCGACCTCGGGTCGACCGGGTGCCTCACCCCGAGCGCCGCGGCGATGTCGAGGGTCCGGGCGCGCAGGATCGGGAACTGCTCGCGAAGGTCAACGACCGGCTCGTTCCACCATAGCAGGTGGAACGCGTAGAACTCGCCGTCGCTGAGCAGGTGGTGCTGACGTCCGGTGAGGGGGCAGAAGACGCGGTGAGACCGGCCGCGTGACGGGACGTCGCCGACCTTGATCCAGGGGACGTAGTCGGGACCATCGCCGCGACCTCGACCCTCGCGCACGAATCGACGGTACTTGGCCTCGTCAAAGGCGTACCTGCTCTTGCCCACCTGCGCCCCTCCCCGATTGCCTCGGGCGCCGAACGGACCGCGCCGCTCGACATCCCCATGGTGCAAGCGCGTCCACGATCGGAAACCGGAAGCTCGAGCGGGACGCGTCGCACCACGCGCGTCCGCGTTACGTTGACGCTATATGGTATTTATAATATCATTACTATGGTTTCAACGGGTGTGTCATGGTCTCAAGGCGGCCGTCCCTTCCTTACAGACATCGGGCGCGCCGCCCGGGTTGCCTGCCGACCTCGCGCGCGTGAGCGTCCACCTGCCCACCCCGTATCCGGACGAGTTGCTGTACGGGGTCATCTCCCGTCTGGTGACCCAGACCGGTTGGAGCGGCAGAATGGCCTCCACGCAGGTCTTCGGTGCGCCCCTGCCCTGCAGCGTGGACCTGCCCGGCATGCTGGACGCGGTCGCCGCGAACGCCGGCCCGTCGCTGTCGCTGACGGGGGACGGCCTCCTTCGCGGGACGACGCTCTTCCCATTCTACGCGGCTGGAGCCCCCCCAGCCGTTGCCGCGGAGGTCGCGTGCGCCCTGACATCGGGTCCGGGTCGCGGCGCCCACGCGAGGCTCGGGTTGCCCGCGCAGTCGATCAAGCGCCCGCGGGAGCTCCGCTTCTGCCCCGCATGCCGGGACGAGGACCTCCACCTGCTGGGCGAGACCTACTGGCGCCGCGCGCACCAGCTGCCAGGCGTCCTCGCGTGCCCCCGCCATCCCCGCATGCTGGTCGGGACCGGGATTCCCATGAGCCAGGCCATGACCGGCACCTATCATGACGCAAGCGCCGTCACGGGGGGCGTCGCCGAGGCGGAGCGTCACGTGGACGCTGCCATGGTCGCGTTGGCCCACGAGGCCGCCGCCCGTTGCGCGGCCCTGCTCGACGCGCCGCCGACGTGCGCGGGCGTCGACGACTTCCGGGGCCTTGCGCTGAGGAAGGGGCTATGCGGGGGGAAAGGCGGCATCGACCACGTCCGCATGGGTCGGGTGGTTGCAAGCCACGTCGGCGCGAGATTCCTCGCGGCGATCGGGCTCGCGCACGAGGGCTCGGCTTCCGGCCTATACTGGGTTAGAAGGCAGGTGGTAGGGTACGGTCAGTCGGTGTGCCCGACCACGGGCGTCCTCGTGTCCATGGCGCTTGAGGCCCTGCCGGATCAAGGGCTGCCGCCCGCCGCCCCGCGCGGCAGGACGCCGGCTGCGCAGCCACGGCGGCCCGGGCCGGGCGAACTCCCGGGGATGCGGGCCAGGTGGCGTCGCCTCTTCTCGAACGCGGAGGCGCCGAAAGTCACGCGCGCCCGGCGCACGCATGGGTACCTCGCCGCCCGCCTCCGCTTCTGGGATCGCGCCTGGTATGACGCGTTCAACGCGCGGCACCATGTTCGCCGCGAGGGAGCGTCCCCACGGTCCAGGGACCGCGACATGCTCCGTGCGCTCCAGGCTGCCGAGCGGAGGCTGAGGGCGGCCGCCGGGTCACCGCGCAGGAGCCGGTCGGCCATCCTCGCGTCGGCCGGGGTGCACCGGGACCGGGTCAGGGGCATGCCACGCTGCGAGGCCTTCCTATCGAGCCGCTCGGAGACGACCCTCGATCACCGCCGTCGCAAGCTGGAGTGCGCGGCGGCGGTGATCGCTGGCAGGGGGCGGCGACCGACCGCGTCGTCGCTCGCGGAGGTGAGCGGGCTCGGATGGGGCGCCGTCGTCGACCCCGCACTCGACGCGCTCGTGCGAGCCCTGTGCGGACCCCATCCATGGGAGCGCGACGGGACCGTGTCATGAGGCCGGCGCCAACGTCCGCCCCGCCTGCCACCCGGAACGGCCAGATCGAGCCAGCGAGGATGCGGATCGCGTCGCGCCAGCCTCGCATGCGAATTGGTCGCCCGATGTAACCCGATCGCCTTCGTGCCCCGACGGAGGAAGCGTATCCCCGTTTTTACGGAGGGTTGGGCAGAGGTCTCGCCGGGCGCGGGTGGTCCACGACGATACGGGATCAATCCACGGGGCTCGTCTTGGGACGGGCTTGGATCGGTTCGGCGAGACCTCTGGAGGTGCATGCGCCCAGCCGCGGAGGACAGGCGTTGGTCGGCATCCTCCTCGTTTGTGGAACCACCAGGCATCCCGAGCACGAAGTGTCGCGGCAACCAGGTGGGGTGGCTGGAACCGGAATGCCTGAGGAGCGCGAAGCAGGACTGATCCGCCGCCACAATGCGCTCGACATGAACCTCACGGCACAACCAAGATCCTGACCAAGATCATCGCCTGCATCGCGATCCGTAAGCGGAATGTTCCAGCAATGTCATCGAGGGGCTGGATGGGCATGCTTCTGCCGCCTTTGATGCTTAGGATTGAGACGTGCCCTGGCAAGCCGACCTATTCGACCAATCCGAACCCGACAGTGTCAGTGGGAGCGTAGAGCGGATCCTTGCGGCTCGGCGGTCTTCCCGAGGCTTGCGTGCCATCACGCCTGAGGCCGCGGCCAAGGTGTTGGATGCAAGTGACGACTACCGGGTGTTGCGGCGCCTCCGGCCGCGGGAGATCGCTGATTCTCGCCCTCTCGGGCCGGGTGAAAGGCTCGCGGTCGCCGTTGATACGGAGACCACAGGGCTCGATCACCGGCATCACGAAGTGATCGAACTCGGCATGGTCGCGTTCGTCCACGATGACCACGGCGCCCTCCTGGCTGTCACTGGCGAGTTCAGCTCCCTGCAGGAACCCTCGGGGCTCTCAACGGCGATCTAAATTCAGGCCAGCGGAGCGGAGTAAAACCAGGCCAGTGGATGGGGCACGCCGACATGGAAAGGGCCCCGATCGGGGCCCTTTCCATGTCGGCGAGGATTTTCGATCAGGCGGCCGTGATCTCGCCGGTGTCGGGGTCGATGCTTTCGGCGGTGGCCTGGTTTTGCTCTGC
>NZ_JARPVX010000235.1:0-515 GCF_033947565.1 Lichenihabitans sp. Uapishka_5 | reverse complement strand
GCCTGATGATGTTGCCATTATCACTTTCCTACGCCCCAAATTACGAAGCGAGAATGCGCTTACGCCGCTGCCAAGTGGCCGCCTTGCGGAGAACATGGGAAAGCTGCTCGATCGAGTAGGGCTTGTGCAGCAGCTCGAACCCGTAGGTGCCGTTCTGCGCTAGGACGTGGCTATAGCCGGAGGTGAGGACCACGGGCAGGTCGTGATGCTGTTCCCGGATCTTCTGGCCCAGCTCGATGCCGCTCATACCTGGCATCACCACATCCGAGAACACGACGTCGAAGCGGACGGCATCACCTGCCAGTTCCGCCAGGGCTTCCTCGGCATTGTTCGCGAGGACGGTCACATAGCCGAGATCGGTCAGGGACTGCACGGCGAACGCGCCGACATCCGCATTATCCTCAACCACAAGGACGCAGGTATTGTGTCCTTCAATCAAGGGCTTGGGCTCCGCGGCTTCCCGGATAGCCTGCTCCCCTGCAGAGACTCGCGTGAGATAAAGGGCGATGGTCGTG
>NZ_JARPVX010000234.1:0-540 GCF_033947565.1 Lichenihabitans sp. Uapishka_5 | reverse complement strand
AACGCGATCAGGACCAAACTCGCCCTGAATCATCTGTCTGAGTCGGTGCACTAGGACTTCTCGATAGGGCGAACGAGCTGCAGGCGCGAGGCGAAATTCGTCTTTTTCCAGATTGGTTGCCCTACACGACACCGTCTGGCCGCGTTCAGTGGGACCGCCCATTGACCCGGGACTGGCAGTACCGCCGCAGGAAATTGAAACTGGAGCGCGAGAACATCTCGCTCTACAGCGCTCGGCATTGTATGGGCGACCGCCTCGACGATGCCGGTGTTGCACAGCGCACACGCGATCGCCTTATGGGGCATGTACCGGCTGGTGCAAAGGGCCGGTATGGTCGGAAGAGGCCGGCGGATCCACAGTTGGCTGCCTTACTTCACTCGCTCGAGACGCCTGCGATCAAATTGATGCGGGAGATCCTCATGATGCCGTCGGAAAAAGCCCGCAACGGAGAACTTACGATCATTCAGCCTTGGCGCAAGCAATGACGCTTAGAGCCGCTGCCTTTCGAGCAGAGTCGGCCGAGGTAGCGGGCGGACTGCC
>NZ_JARPVX010000233.1:0-549 GCF_033947565.1 Lichenihabitans sp. Uapishka_5 | reverse complement strand
CGTAGTCTCCGGGGTGCTGAACCCTGACATCGCCGGCGTTGGAGCGCCGGCGTGAGAATGGAAACCACGCCTTGGCACATCCTACCACATCGCCGCCCACTGAGGGCGCGTTCCTATTTGACGGCTGGTTTGATCCGATCGAAGCCGGCCTGCGCACCCGGGTTCGAGGCTTCATCGAAACCTTGCTGGAGGAGGAACTCACCGCAGTTCTGTCGCGACCGCGCTATGGCCGTCACGCCGGCGAGGTCGCCGACACGGATCCTGGCGCCCGGGTTCCTGGCCACCGGCATGGACACCGCACGCGGCACCTGACCGGCAGCTTCGGGCCGACCGCGATCACGGTGCCCCGAGCACGCCTCACGGAGCCGGACGGGACGACGCGCGAGTGGAAGAGCGCGGCCTTGCGCAGCTATCAGCGCCGGACGCAGGCCGCCGACGCGCTGATCGCTTCCGCGTATCTCGCCGGCACCAATACACGGCGCGTACGCCGCGCGCTCGCCGCGGTGTTCACGGACGGGGTCGGCAAGGATGTCGTGAGCCGCGTATGGC
>NZ_JARPVX010000232.1:0-551 GCF_033947565.1 Lichenihabitans sp. Uapishka_5 | reverse complement strand
CACCTCGGCGGGGTCGAACACCCCTTCGGCCAGCCGGCCGAAGAAGCGCGGCATGCCGCGTTCGGTCACCGGGCCGCGGGGCGACAGCAGCGCCGCGCCGGGCGCCACCGCGGCGCCCCAGGCGATCAGGTCGTGTTCGTCGCCGCCAGTGCCATGCAGCAGCAAAAGCGGCGGCCGTCCCTGCGCCGTGGCCGGGACGAAGTGGTGAATGAAGCCAAGATCCGGGCTCACCGGCCGAACGCCGGGCTCACCGGCCAAGGTCCGGCAGCACGGCCGCGATGCGGGCGCGCGACGGCTCGAGGTGCGCCGGCAGCTTGAGGGCTTGCCCGAGCGCCTCGGCCGGCTCGTCGGCCGCGAAACCCGGGCCGTCGGTGGCGATCTCGAAGATCACCCCGCCCGGCTCGCGCAAATAGATTGAGCGGAAGTAGTTGCGGTCCTTCTGCTCCGTCACCGCAAGGCCGTGCTGCTCCACCAGGCGGCGCGCCATCGCGGCCTGGGCTGCATCTGTCTCTTATACACATCTGACGCTGCCGACGACGGAGAGAGTGTAG
>NZ_JARPVX010000231.1:342-554 GCF_033947565.1 Lichenihabitans sp. Uapishka_5 | reverse complement strand
TCTCTGTCTGCTCGCCATCGGACGGCAGCTGGCAGCCCGGCAAGGCACGGCGTTCGATGATATCGAAGTGGCCCGGACATGGCTGGCGGATCGTTCCGACTGCACCGGGCGGACGGGAGTCATCGGCTTCTGCATGGGCGGCGGGTTCGCCTTGCTCTGCGCGACGCGCAAGGGGTTCGCCGTTGCCAGCGTCAATTATGGTCCCTTGCCCA
>NZ_JARPVX010000231.1:0-222 GCF_033947565.1 Lichenihabitans sp. Uapishka_5 | reverse complement strand
GGAGACACTGCTCGCAGGCGCATGCCCGATCGTCGGCAGCTATGGCGGCCGCGACTGGCTGATGAAGGGAGCGGCCGAGCGCCTGAACCACGTCCTGGAGGCGAACGACGTCGCACACGACGTCCAGGAGTATCCCGACGCAGGCCATGCCTTCCTGGAGGTACATGGCGGCACGCTCGGCTGGGTCATGGCGCGGCTGGGAATGCGCTTCGACGATGGCTC
>NZ_JARPVX010000230.1:0-558 GCF_033947565.1 Lichenihabitans sp. Uapishka_5 | reverse complement strand
GCCAGCAGCAGCGCGGCCCCGGCCGGGTCGGCGCCGCTGGTGGCGCCCGCCATCCAGCCGAGCAACAGCGTGGCGCGCGGGTCGTCGGTCGACAAGCAGATCACCAGCGCGGCATCGAGGGCCGCCGACAGCGCGACGCCCACCAACAGGAACTGCTCCGGCGCGAAGCGGCTGCGCCAATTGGTGCCCATCAACACGACCGATAGGCCGAGCGCCGCCAGGGTTCCGCCCACCACCAGCAAGGGCGCCGTCGCAACGGGCGCCACGAACAACACGGCCGCGAAGCCGGCCATCACGGCGGCCCCGAGGCCCAGCACCTCCGGGCTCGCCAGCAGGTTGCCCGTGGCGCGCTGCAGCACCGCGCCGGCCGTCGCCAGCATGGCTCCCGCCGCAAAGGCCTCAACGGTGCGCGGCAGCCGCCATGGCAAGAGCATTCCGGCCTCAGCCCAGCCCGAAGGCCCGATCAGGCAGGCCGCCACGATAGTCGCAAGGCCGAGTGCCGCCAGAACGGCCAGCACCGGGGCGGGCGGGCGGCGACGCAGGCCGCTGCCCCAGTCC